>ONHU01000050.1 GCA_900317675.1 uncultured Eubacteriales bacterium | reverse complement strand
AATCAGGCACAGAACACTGTCAAGATCGTTTCTGCACTCAACGATGAGAGCAGGGCTCAGATCGAAGCTCTTGCTGAAGAACTTGCAGCTCTGTACAGATAGCAGGATGCCGCAGGTGCCGTGTCTGTTTTAAACAACACACGTCAGGAGGAACAAAATGGCAAACAAATACGAAGGAACCAAGACTTATGAAAACCTGATGGCTGCCTTTGCAGGCGAGTCTCAGGCAAGAAACAAATACACATATTTTGCGTCAAAGGCAAAAAAAGAAGGCTTTGAGCAGATCGCAGCTCTATTCCTCAAGACAGCAGACAATGAGAAGGAGCATGCTAAGATGTGGTTCAAGGAGCTTGACGGCATAGGAACTACTGCTGAGAATCTCCTCGAAGCTGCAGAGGGCGAGAACTACGAATGGACAGACATGTATGAGGGCTTTGCAAAGACTGCCGAAGAAGAAGGCTTCAAGGCTCTGGCTGCAAAGTTCCGCATGGTTGCTGCTATCGAAAAGCACCATGAAGAACGTTACCGTGCTCTGCTGCACAATGTTGAAGCTCAGGAAGTGTTTGAAAAGAGCGAAGTCAAGGTGTGGGAGTGCCGTAACTGCGGACACATCATCGTCGGGACAAAAGCCCCTGAGATGTGCCCTGTATGCGCTCACCCTAAGAGCTACTTTGAGATCAACGCTGAGAATTACTGATCCAGACACAACAAAAAACAAAGACAGGACGGATCCTGGGATCCGTCCTGTTTCAGTTGAAATGATTTATTTTATAAATTTATCGATCGCCCTGTTGAGTTCTTCGATCGCTTCGATATCATCTCGCTTTACGGCATCTATGATGCATGTGCTCAGATGCTCCTTGAGGATGACACGGCTGACAGAATTGATCGCAGACTCAATCGCAGACAGCTGAATGAGGACTTCAGAGCAGTCACGTCCGTCTTCGACCATCCTCCGTGTGGATTCCATATGACCGATGATGCGGGCCATGCGGTTGATTACTCTGCGAGTATGCTCCTCAGAGTGAATATGACCGTGATCATGATGGTGGTCATCGCCTGCATGCGTATGGGTGTGTGTGTAGACATTGCCGTTTTCATCAACATGTGTATGCTGATGGATATGATTATCGTGGGAATGATCGTGAGAGCCTGTCTGTCCCGGGTCCTTTTTTACTGCCATCTCTGCCTCCCTTGCGTTAACTGGATTCATTTTAGCAGAATGCAAAACCTAAAAAAACCCCGTAGGGGGGATACGCTCCGTTCGTATCCGGCTGGCAAAAACACATGTGGTATCGGGATCGGGTGAATTACTGCTGATTCTTGTTAATGATCCGTAAAATACGATATAATAATATAACTATAGTCATGCCCGTAAGGCATCGTCTTGAGAGAGGAGATTATATAATATGGCAGATACATTGGATAAAAAGCAGGAAAACAGAAATACGATCGATATGCATTATCAGCTGATGGATACTGATAAGTCGACAGCGATCATACAGAAAGCAATGGACCTTGCAAGAGAAGAGATCCCAAAGGGCAAAGTAGCGACTTATATTCCTGAACTTGGGAAATCAGATCCTCATCAGCTGGGAATATGTGTCTATCCAATCAAGGGAGAGAAAATCTGCCTTGGAGATTATGATGTAAGATTCACGATGCAGTCAGTATCAAAAGTACTGATGCTGATCGTGGCGCTTGAGGTCTGCGGACTGAAAAATGTGTTCAAAAAAGTAGGCGCAGAGCCATCAGGCGAAGCATTTGACTCCCTGGTTGAACTGGATGTCAATGATTCAAAGCCTTATAACCCTCTGATCAATTCCGGAGCGCTGGCTATATGCGGTCTGCTCCTTCCGGAAGTATCCTTCCAGGATATGCTCAGATACACCAGAGAGATCTGTTCTGATCATGAGATCACCCTCAATCAGGCAGTATTTGATTCTGAGATGAAGACCTGCTCAAGAAATCGTTCCATCGCTTACCTTTTGGAGAGCAAAGGCGTGATCACTACAGACGTAGAGGACACCCTGAAGTTCTATACTAAAATGTGCTCTCTCAACGTAACAGCCGAGTCTCTCGCAGCCCTCGGGAAAAAGCTTGCGAATGACGGTGTATGTATCAAGACAGGTAAGAGATTCATGTCCTCTCAGACTGCCCGTATTGCCAAGACACTGATGCTTACATGCGGTATGTATGACGGATCCGGAACCTTTGCTATCAGGGTTGGTATCCCTACAAAGTCAGGTGTAGGCGGAGGCCTTCTTTCCGTATCGGACAAGAGAGCAGGCATCGGAGTATTCGGACCTGCCCTCGATGCGCAGGGCAACAGCATTGCGGGATGTAAACTGCTCAGAGAGATCTCCAATGTACTGAGACTCAATCTGTTCTATGACCCGGAATGGAACAAAGAGGATCACTATGATACGGTCGTAAGCAATATGCTTGAAACCTCCGTAGGGATATAACGATGAATATTACGGTCTATTGCGGAGCTAACTGCGGCAGAGATCCCGAGTTCGGAAACAGGGCCCGCCAGCTTGGTACCTGGATGGGACAGAACGGTCACAGACTCGTATACGGGGCCGGCGATGTCGGTATGATGGGGATCCTTTCAAATGCTGTACTGGAAGCCGGAGGGGATGTCCTTGGAGTAACTCCGGCCTTCTTCATACGTGCAGAGGAGATACATGAGAAGCTCACGGAGTTAAGGATCACTGCAGATCTTACAGAACGAAGATCCGTAATGATACAGGAAGGCGATGCTTTTATTGCTCTTCCCGGAGGGACAGGTACTCTTGATGAGATCAGTGAGGTGATGTGCCTCACAAGGCTTGGATTGCTCGGAGAAAAGAAACGTCCTGTGATGCTGTACAATATCAACGGTTACTATGACGATCTTTTCAGATTTCTGGACCGGATGGAACAGGAGAATTTCTTCGGGCGCGAAGACAGGAACAATGTGATCGAGGTGACCTGTCTGGAAGATATAGAAAAAACACTTGAGACAGCCGGAATGTCCGATACCGGGCGAAACAGGCTGTACAGCGGGTAGTATTGGGGAATGATGCCGATATGCCTGAAAAGGAATACCGGCAGATACTGAATGAAGAATCTTTTTAAAACACTTTTACCTTATAAAATGACAGCACTGCTTGTCCTGCTTCTCATGGCAGGACAGGCTTTCTGTGAGATGAATCTTCCGATGTATACTCAGAATATCATCGATGTGGGGATTCTTAATCATGGCGTGGAACACGTGCTGCCTGAAGCACTGACTATGGATGACATGGCTGATGCCGAAAGATACATGTCTGATGAGCAGAAGGCGGAATGGGAAACGCTTTACTCCCCTTCGGGAGATGTGATGAGGCGGAAGGAACTGAATGATGAAGAACTCGACCGGTATGACGAGCTTTTCACTGCTCCGCTCGCACGCGTATATGCTGACAGCATAGGGGAGAGTATAGGTGCCGGTCAGTCTGAAAACGACCGCAATCTCAGATCACTTGCGGCAGCTTATGCTGCAAAGTGTGATGAAGAGGCAGGTCTGGACATGCTGGCTATACAGAACAGATACATGTACAGATGCGGCGGAATGATGCTGCTTATGTCGCTGATCGTGCTGGTCTTCACTACAGGGATAGCATTTCTCGCTGCCAGGGTCGGCGCGAGCATAGGAAAGGAACTGAGGTCAGAACTGTTCCGCAACGTAATGTCTTTTTCCAATGCGGAAATCAACAGATTCCAGACATCATCACTCATAACACGCGCGACTAACGACATCCAGCAGGTCCAGATGACGACAACAATGATGCTTCGTATGATGCTTTTCGCGCCATGCATCTGCACCTGGTCAATCATAAAAGTGTGGCAGACACATGCCCATATGAATTTCGTCATTGTGACTGGAGTCATTGCGATCCTCCTTATGGTGCTTCTGCTCTTCGTCGTTGCAATGCCTAAATTCCGCATCATGCAGACTCTCGTCGACGCTCTCAATGCCGTATCGCGTGAGATACTTACGGGAATCAAGGTAATCAGAGCATTCGGAAGAGAAGCAACAGAAGAAGAGCGGTTTGACAAGGCAAATAACGATCTTTACCGTAACCAGCTATTCGTAAACAGGACAATGATCTCCATGACGCCGATGCTTATGATCATAATGTACGGTCTGAGTATCTGGATCACATGGGTTGCTGCAGGCAGGATCGATGCCGGCCAGCTTCAGGTCGGCACCATGACAGCGTTTATTGCGTATTCGATGGAGATCGTGTTCTCTTTCCTGATGATTGCCAGCATGGCGATCTTCCTCCCGAGGGCAGGAATAGCAGCTGACAGAATATTTGAGGTAATCGATACAGAATCATCTGTCCGTGATATGGATGGAGCCGCAGCGCTGGATCCGGATGAGCATGACGGTACTGTCAGATTCGAGAATGTGTCTTTCAGGTATCCTGATGCCGAGGAAAACGTCCTTTCGGATATTAGCTTTGAGGCAAAGCCGGGTCAGACTACGGCTATCATCGGTTCTACAGGATGCGGCAAGACAACACTGATCAGTCTTATCCCGAGGTTTTTTGATGTCACCGCCGGAAGAGTCACACTCGGAGGCCGGGATGTCAGAGAACTGAGCCTAAGCTCTCTCAGAGATGCAATAGGCTACGTGCCGCAGAAAGGAATTCTTTTTTCCGGTACTATAGCTGAGAATATCCGGTGGGGAAAGGAAGACGCGACAGATGAAGAGGTCAGACTTGCGGCTGAGATAGCTCAGGCAGCAGAATTCATAGAAGAAAAGCCTGAAGGGTATGATAACGAGATATCCCAGGGCGGAGCAAATGTATCGGGAGGTCAGAAACAGAGACTTGCAATTGCGAGAGCGGTTATAAAACAGCCTCGCGTCATGATATTTGATGATTCTTTTTCGGCGCTGGATATGAAGACGGATGTCGCCCTGAGAAAAGCTCTGTCCGGAAGGATATCAGATGCAGTCAGGATCATTGTTGCGCAGAGAGTCGGCACTATTCTTAACGCAGAACAGATTATTGTTCTGGATGAAGGAAGAATAGCAGGAAAAGGAACACACAGCGAACTTATGAAGACGTGCAGTGTATATCGTGAAATAGCGATGTCACAGCTGTCTGAAAGAGAACTGGAGGCGGTCTGATATGGCAGAAAACAAAGACAACCTCCAGCAGAACGGTCAGCGCAGGAGGCAGAGAAGAGGCGGCGGTCCGAGCGCGATACTGGCTCCAGGTGAAAAACCTCAGGATTTCCGCAGGGCTGTCAAGGACACGCTCAGCTATATGGGCGGGTACAAGCTTGCCGTGGTATTCGTTATACTTATCTCGGCGCTTGCAACAATCTTTGAAACCCTGGGTCCTAAAGTCATGGGGCATGCGACTACGCTGCTCGCGCAGGGAGCTGCCGCAAGACTGAACGGGACCGGCGGCGTTGACTTCGCAGCGGTAGGAAAGACGCTTCTGATCACACTGATGCTTTATGCGATAGGCGCGGCCGCACAGTGGCTGCAGGCATTCATCATGACCAACATAACTCAGAAGATCGTCTACAGGATGCGGCGCGATATATCTGAGAAGATCAGCAGGATGCCTGTCGGATACTTTGAAAGGACTCAGACAGGTGAGATCCTTTCCAGGATCACCAATGACGTCGATACCCTCGGGCAGGCTCTGAGCCAGAGTATATCCAATTTCATCTGGGCTATCGTAAGTATGGTCGGGATAGTAGTTGTGATGCTGACCATCAATGTCACTATGACTCTGATCGCGCTTCTGGTGATTCCGCTGTCCGCTCTGGTGATGGGTACGCTGATACGCATCTCGCAGCCGTTCTTTGCAGCTCAGCAGCAGTATCTCGGGATCATCGACGGCCAGGTCGAGGAAAACTTCTCAGGACATCTTGTGATCAAGGCATTCAACCGTGAAGCAGAGATGACTGAAGATTTTGAACAGTCAAACAAAAAGCTTTACGAATCTGCATGGAAGTCACAGTTCTTCTCTGGTATGATGAGACCATTGATGAGGATCGTGAGCAATCTCGGATATGCAGGTGTTGCTATCTCCGGAGGAATTCTCTGCGTGCGCGGAGCGATCGGTGTAGGAGATATCCAGGCTTTTGTCCAGTATGTCAAGAACATAGGCCAGCCTATACAGGAGATCGCTCAGATCATGAATCAGGTTCAGTCTATGGCAGCCGCCGCGGAGAGAGTTTTCGAGTTTCTCAGAGAGGAAGAAGAAACAGACAGGGCTGATGCGTCAGAAGACACCGGAATGATAAAAGGCGGAGTCGAGTTCGACCATGTATCCTTCGGATATGAGCCGGGTCACACCGTAATAAATGATTTCAGTGCCAGAGTCGAGCCGGGTCAGAAGGTAGCAATAGTCGGACCGACCGGCGCAGGGAAGACGACAATAGTCAAGCTGCTCATGAGATTCTACGATGTCAACGGAGGTTCTATCAGAGTTGACGGCAGAGACATCAGAGAATTCACCAGAAAGGCACACAGAGAAAATATCTCAATGGTTCTCCAGGATACATGGCTTTTCAGAGGCACGATCAAGGAGAACATACAGTACGGCAGGGAAGATGCGACGAATGGAGAGATCATAGCTGCTGCAAAGGCGGCAAAAGCGCATCACTTTATCAGGACTCTGCCGGGAGGATACAGGATGGTCCTCAATGAAGATGCGACCAATATTTCAGAAGGACAGAGACAGCTTCTCACGATAGCAAGAGCGATACTGGCTGACAAAAAGCTTCTCATCCTTGATGAGGCAACGTCTTCAGTAGATACAAGGACAGAAGTCGAGATACAGAAAGCTATGGATGTTCTCACAAAAGACAGAACAAGTTTTATCATAGCGCACAGGCTGTCAACTATCAGAAATGCTGATCTGATCCTGGTAATGGATCACGGAGATATAGTAGAACAGGGAAGACATGAAGAGCTCCTCGCAAAGGGAGGCTTCTACTCAGAACTGTATAATTCCCAGTTCGAAAATGTTGGTTAACGATTATTTTTACATAACAAAAGAAGGGAGCGGAAAACATGAGAACATTCATGGAAGAGTACAATTACTGGCTGGAGTCCGATGTAGTCGACAGCGCTACTAAGGAGGAACTGAGAAGCATAGCAGACAACAAAGATGAGATAGAGGGACGGTTCAAGGCTATGCTTTCTTTCGGTACTGCCGGACTGAGGGGGACGATGAAGGCCGGAATCGCTAACATGAACGTATATACGGTCAGGTACGCAACACAGGGACTGGCTAACCTTATCATTGAAAAAGGCGGACAGATAGGAGGAAACTCTGAGGAAGGCAATGGAGTTGCTATCGCTTATGACTCCAGAAACAATTCTGCTCTCTTTGCAAAAGAGGCAGCGGCCGTCCTTGCTGCAAACGGTATCAAATCATATCTGTTCGATGCGCTCAGACCAACCCCTGAGCTGTCATTTGCAGTCAGAGAGACCGGTTCACTTGCAGGCATCAACATCACTGCAAGCCACAATCCAAAAGAATATAACGGTTACAAGGCATATTGGGCAGACGGCGCTCAGCTCGGACCTGAGCACGCTGATGTCGTTTCGGCTGAGATCGCCAAGATCGACATTTTCAAAGATGTCAGGACAATGGACTTTGACAAAGCTCTTGAAGAGGGTCTCGTGGAGATGCTCGGAGAAGAGATGGACGAGACATACCTTGCAAAGGTCATGGAGACATCCATCACAAGAAAATACATCGATCAGGTCGGAAAAGAAATGAAGATCGTGTTCACCCCTTTCCACGGGGCAGGATACAGACTGGTTCCTGAGATCCTCAGAAGACAGGGCTACGGCGCGATCATCCCTGTAGAGGAACAGATGGTTCCGGATGGAAACTTCCCGACAGTCAAGTCACCGAACCCTGAAAACACCGAAGGTTTTGCCCTTGCGATCGAATACGCAAAAAAGAACGGCGCTGAGCTTGTCATCGGAGTAGATCCGGACAGCGACAGGTGCGGAGCTGTAGTCAAGAACGGCGACGAGTACAAGGTTCTTTCCGGAAATCAGATCGCTTGCCTGATGCTCGACTATATCATCACAGCAAGAAGAGAAGAAGGCACAATGCCTGAGAATCCGTTTGCCTGCAAGTCAATCGTGTCGACTGTTATGGCAAACAGGATCTGCGAGATGAATAACGTCAAGATGTTCGAAGTTCTTACAGGCTTCAAATTCATCGGCGAGAAGATCAAACAGTATCATGAGACTGGCGAGTACAGCTTCATATTCGGATTCGAAGAAAGTATCGGATTCCTCGGCGGCACTTATGCAAGAGATAAGGATGCGGTTTTTGCGGCTATGATGATGGCGGAAGTCGGATGCTATTACAAGGCAAAGGGTATGTCAGTCTATGAAGGACTGCAGTCTCTTTACAAAAAATACGGATACTATATCGAAAAGACTGAATCAACAGTATTTGGCGGATATGATGCGAAGGAGAGGATGGATGCTGTCATGGCACGCATCAGATCCGATCAGCCGGAGGATCTGGGACTTCCGATCAGGGAGATCAGAGACTATCAGGCAGGCGTTCCTGGCTTTACTAAAAGTAATGTACTCTTCTACTATCTCGATGACGGGTGTGCAGTAGCGATCAGACCATCGGGAACCGAGCCTAAGATCAAGACATATGTGATGGCTCAGGGAGACAGCACTGAAAAAGCAGCAGATAATCTGTCACTGATCCGCAGTAAAGTTGAATCGGTCCTGGAGGCATAAATGAAACAGGACAGAATGGTGACACTCGTCGGAGTGCTCACGATCATTACAGCTTTGCTGGCGATGTCAGTCGGCAGGTTCATAATGGGAGGCATCATCCTCATTATCGCTTTCGGTATCTTCTGGAACAGAGGATTCGGCAAGTTCAATGACCGGAGTCTGTATGAAAAGATAGTGAAGTCTGATCTTTCCATGCAGGAATTATACAGGCTTTTTGCCGATATGCAGACGCCTCTCGGGAAACCCTGGATCGCCGAGCATAAAGGATTTGAGGGTGACAGCATCGTTTTCGGGCCGAGCGCTTACAAGGACTGCGTGATCATATCCCGAAAAAGAGGAAATCTGGACATCAAACACATAACGCTTGTAGATAATATAATCCGCAGGCAGGAAGATGAGTACAGATTCCGGGGATTCATTGACCCGAAAGAGACTGAAGTGACTCCGGAACATTATGCAAAATTCGCGGGGCTGAAGCTGGCATCTGTCGTTCTGATAAAGCACCTGACAGAGATCATAGAGGAACTGTCATCCGGCGGCCATCCGCAGATACCTGACAGCCTGGATGTTTCAGACTTCTACTATCACAACTCCAGTGAGGGATTCTTCAGAAACAAGGACGGAGACGACATCCTTGAAGTTAAGAGCTGCTATCATCCATTTGAGGCCAGGGTACTCGATACAGACGGAAACGAGATGGCTGCCGTTATTCCGCGTGCCTTCAACGGCAAAGGCATCGTTACAGACAGCGCAGGCTTTGATATGACCGCTGACGGCGAGCATTTCGGCGAGGTCTCCATATTCAAAGAAAAAGGCAGCGAGGGCTTCATTATCGACACAGAGGCAGGCAGATTTACCGCTTCGATTTTCCCTGCGTGCATGAGGGCCAACATCTCATGCAACTACATGGTCGAGAAGGACGGAGAGCTCAAGGCAGTCATAGGAGGATCACCTAATATACTGTTCGACACCATCGGATACTGCCAGAATGATCTCATCCTTTCATATGATGAGGATTATCTTGTTCTCTATGCTGCCATTGAAATATTCATAATGACACATAACAAGAAGTTTCTAAAATAACGTAATTGTAGTATACTATGTATCGGAAACAGCGGTCTGTACCGCATATACAATAACCATAACGGAGGAAGGTATGAAAAAAATACTCCTGCCACTTGAAGAAACAGACAGGAGCCTTAAGGCTCTTCACTATGTGACAAAAAAATACAGTCCGGAGGATGCTGAGCTCGTTCTGATCATGGTCGATGACAGTCTCGTATATACTGTCAGATCAGAGACAGATGAAGCTCTCAGGGCTCTGGATGATAAGCTTGAAGTGATCAGCGCTTCGCTTCCGGAATATAAAGTTACGACAAAATCTGCTGTAGGAAAGCCCGGAGTCAGGATCACCAGAGCTGCCAGAGAGGTCGGCGCAGATGTGATCATCATGACTAAGTCGTCAAAGGATGACATGCTCAACAATATCGGATCCACTGCAGAATATGTCATCAATAACGCGCCATGTGATGTGACGATCATCTCAGAAGCAGTCAACTCAAGGAATGACTACAGAGGTCTTATCTACAGAACGGCTTCTTCGGTAGTCAACCTCAGAGGCCTTCTCGGAGACAAGCAGAGCGAATGCCTGCTTCCAAGCGTCAATGTAGACTGCAACTATCACATCGATGTGACAGTCGGAAGGATCAAGTTCTACCATACAGCATACAATCCTGATACCAGAAACTGGGATCTGCCTCCTATCGGGGGTCAGCCGTTCGCATGCGATATAGCGGCCGGTGAGTCGGTGGATATCCTTGTCAAGGCAGACAGCACAGACGGAAGAGCCGACAGGATCAGGATCGTCAACAGAGATATGAAGAAAGAAGCTGTATTCACCTACAGGATCACAGCAGCTTCCAAGTCAGAGGCATAGCAATCCAAATCCGTTGACACAGAGTGCAGGTAATGGTATTCTAACTTGGAAGAATTATGATGTAATGTCAAGTTCCATACAGGAGGGAAACATCAATGAAAAGAATCAACACTATCACAACCAGAGATATGGCAAAATCACGCGTTGAGGGCGGATGCGGCGAGTGCCAGACATCATGCCAGTCAGCAAGCAAGACATCCTGCAGCGTTGCTAATCAGCACTGCGACAGGGGCGCTGCTTGCAGAGCAGCGCCTCTTTTTTAGTGATAGACAGACAGAATGATACATCAATACATCCTTAACGGATATTACATAGTAACAGACGCGAACAGTGCCTCAGTTCACACAGTGGATGAGGTCGCTTATGACATGATCCGTCTCGCAGACAGCTGCGTGCATGACGGCACAGCGCCGGAAGAACTGAAGTCAGAAGCAGTCAGAGAATCCCTGTCTTCCGGCCTCAGGAAGACCTATGACATAAGCAGAGAAGAATGCTTTGAGCTGCTTGATGAACTTGCGGAACTTGCAGGCGAGGGGCTGATATGGTCGGCTGATCCTTATGAAGAAGCTGCCGGCGAGCTCAAGATCAGGCAGTCGGTGCTCAAAGCGATCTGTCTTCATGTAGCTCACGGCTGCAATATGGACTGCGAATACTGTTTTGCGGGAAAAGGCGACTACTCGGGCAAAAGCGGGATCATGAGCCTCGAAGTGGGAAAACGGGCTCTTGACTACCTGGTGGAAAACTCAGGCAGCAGGAGACATCTTGAGGTAGATTTTTTCGGAGGAGAGCCGCTGCTCAACTGGGAAGTATGCAAGGAACTGGTCAGATACGGACGCGAGCTTGAGAAGAAACACGACAAGATTTTCAATTTTACTCTGACCACCAACGGTGTGCTGATAGATGATGATGTCATTGACTTTACTAACCGCTCATGACAGGATGAGGCACAGCAAGTCCGGAAACGGTACATATGACGCGATCATGGATCATTTCAAGGCTCTTGTGGATTCAAGGACTGAAAAGGATGTTGAGCGCCGGTCGCGGGAGTATTATATGAGAGGCACATATACTGCATATAACAAGGACTTTTCACGCGATGTGCTTGCTATGGCAGACCTCGGATTCAAAGAGACATCCATTGAGCCAGTTGTATCTTCTCCTGATGCGCCTTATGCACTCAGGGAGGAGGATCTGCCTCAGCTCTTTGAGGAATATGAGAAACTGGCTTCAGAAATGCTCGAAAGAGAAAAACGCGGAGAAGGCTTCAGCTTTTATCACTACACGGTAGATCTTACCGGAGGACCATGCATCTATAAACGAGTATCAGGATGCGGCGTAGCGACAGAATACCTGGCTGTGACACCGACCGGCGATCTCTACCCGTGCCATCAGTTTGTGGGAGACGATGATATGATAGCCGGAAATATATACGAAGGCATCACACATCCTGAGATCATAGATATTTTCAGAGGAAACAACAATCTGTATACCAGAGATGAGTGCAGAAACTGCTGGGCTAAACTTTACTGCGCCGGAGGATGCGCTGCCAATAACTACCACTCCAACGGTGACATCAACAAGGTCTACAGATTCGGATGTGAACTTCAGCGCAAGAGGATCGAGTGCGCGCTGATGCTTGCGGCGGCAAGACGTGAGATAGTACAGGGAGAATGACATGCGTAAGGCAATACTTGCATCTCAGAACAAAAATAAGATAATAGAAATAAGGGCGATACTTGAAAAATACGGTCTTGATGTGATCTCCAGAGACGATACAGGGCTTCCGAAAGATGATATAGAAGAGACCGGAACAACTTTTGAAGACAATTCCTATCTTAAAGCCCGTACGGTCTTCGATATGATCAGACAGCATCCTGAACTGGCAGATTATCTTGACAGCCCTGTCATTGCAGACGATTCCGGACTGATGGTCGATGCGCTGG
This sequence comes from uncultured Eubacteriales bacterium, assembly GCA_900317675.1. Classification (GTDB taxonomy): domain Bacteria; phylum Bacillota; class Clostridia; order Peptostreptococcales; family Anaerovoracaceae; genus Crickella. Next base: position 15,907 of record ONHU01000050.1, on the reverse strand, counting down.
ACGGCGCTCCCGGAGTGTACAGCGCGAGATATGCAGGCGAAGGCTGTACTTACAGTGATAACAATGTCAAGCTCCTTTCCGAACTCGACGGAGTACCTGAAGAGGACAGAGGAGCCGGCTTTGTGACAGTGATCACCCTTATCTATCCTGAAGGTGAAGGTATACCTGAAGCAGCGGTAGAGAAGGACGGCGCATATGTGCTGACTGCTAAGGGTGAGCTCAGAGGACATATCGCGCTCCAGACACGCGGAAACCAGGGCTTTGGCTATGATCCTGTTTTTATTCCGGAAGGATATAAAGAAACGTTCGGAGAACTCGGTACTGAATTCAAGAATACGATCAGCCACAGGGCAAGAGCCCTTGCGGAACTGGAAAGATTACTGAAGGATGAGTGATTTCTGGCGTAACACCGTAACTGAAACAGAAGAAGACACAAAAAAGCTCCCTTTGACATGGAATAGACTCCGGAAAGTCTGCTTCCATCTGTGGAGACAGTTTGATGACCCTTATTACGCGGGATTTGCCGCACAGATCGCGTATTTCTTTTTCATGTCTTCAGTTCCGATGCTCATCGTACTTACACAGGTCCTGGGTATTTTTGATATATCGATGGATTTTATCAGGATATGGCTGGAAACCCATCTTTCACACGCAATGGGCTCATTCATGGAGAGCCTTTTTACCGCTTCATCTGCAACACTTTCCAATGTTGTCCTGATGGCTCTGGCTTTATGGGCCAGTTCATCGCTTGCGTTCTCATTGTCCAGGCTTACGACTTATACATTGAGTTACGGCAGATACAGGTTTAATTTCTTCGTAGAGAGAGCAAAAGCTATCCCCATCGCTATGATGTCAATATTCGCTATAGCCTCTTCGCTGATCGTGTATGCATACGGCGAGATCATAGCGAACCGGGTCTTTCACAGCGAATTTGCCGCTGAACTCATCCTGTCTCTGAGGACGCCTCTGCTCGGACTTCTGTTTTTCCTTATCATCCTGTCCAACTACTATCTGCTGCCGAGGATAAGAGTTCCTCTGAGGGCAGTTCTGCCGGGAGCAGTTGTTGCTACCGTCGGTATAATGCTGGTTACATGGATCTACTCTCTTTACACGGAAAGAGCCACAAATCACAACCTTTTATACGGGGCGTTTTCAACCATCGTCGCTATGATGCTGTGGTTCTATATGATCAGCTGGGTCCTGTGCATAGGCATGATGTTCAATAAATCATGGGACATCCATATGCGAAGAGGGAGACTTACACCAGCCAAGATCAAAGAGTACCTTATCAGACAGTACCCGGTCAACGGGGAGGAGATGTTCAATAAGCTGATCATCGGAGAATATGATATGGTTGACAGATCGCTTGACAGCATCGCTGTGAGGTTTTCCAGAAAATTCGACCCGGGATACGCGGAAAAACGTGAAAGAGAGATCTGCGAGCTTAAAGAAGAGCGCAGGATAAGACTGAGGATAGAAAAAGAGATCGAGGATGAACTTGAAGAAGGAACGCTGATCGACGCTGATCCGTCAGATCAGGAGAAGGTTTCAGATCCGTTAGCAGACAAATAAGAATAAACAGGAGTAACGATATGCAGGAAAGACGTAAACTGTTGCTGATCATGAATCCGAGATCAGGAGTAATGCTGGCACCGAAATATCTCTCGGAAATAGTAGAGAGGTTTTCGAAAGCGGGATATCTGACCCAGATACTGATGACTTCCGCAAAAGGTGATGCAAGGGAGTTTGCAATTGTTTACGGAGGGCAGGCTGATGTTGTCGCTGTTTCAGGAGGCGACGGAACTCTTAATGAAGTGATCGACGGAATGATAACTGCCGGACACCAGACCAAAATAGGGTATATTCCGTCAGGTTCGACCAACGATTTTGCAGCGTCGATAGGTCTCACCGGTTCTATTTTTGACTGCGTGGATACTATCATAGAAGGAAATGCGAGAAACTTCGATATAGGATCTTTCAATGGCAGATACTTCAGCTATATTGCCAGCTTCGGAGCCTTTACTTCGACAAGTTACTCCGTGCCGCAGACGGTCAAAAACATGCTTGGTCATACTGCATATATCCTTGGCGGCATCAAAGATATCCTGAGCATCAAGTCTGTCCACGCGAAAATCACCACAGACCGGGGCACCCCTGAAGAGGAGACTTTTGAGGGCGATTATCTGTTTGGTGCTATCTGCAATTCCAAATCAGTCGCAGGAATTCTCAAACTCGACAAGCAGGATATCGACATGAATGACGGTCTTCTGGAAGTATTTCTGATCCATATGCCTAAGGACCTGATCGATTTGAATGAGATCGCTTTCAATATGCTGAACGGGACTCTTCAGTCCAGCCAGATAGATTTCTTTTCGGCGAGGCAGATAGAAGTTGATATTCAGAGCGGAACACACTGGACTCTGGACGGCGAATTTGAAGAAGGCGCAGATCACTGCGAGATCAAAGCGATGGATTCTGCTATAAGACTGATTCTGTAATACACTGATAGAGAGGAGAAGGCCATGCTTATAAGATATACAGGACACGCTTGTTTCAAGGTAAGGGATAATACGACAGGCTATTCTGTTGTTTTCGATCCATATCAGCCTGACAGTGTACCGGGATTTCACAGGATCGTAGATACTGCCAGCGAAGTGCTCTGTTCTCATGACCACTTCGATCACAACAGCAGAGACTCCCTGATCATCGAACCAGCTGAAAACAGTCCTTATGAGATCAGTTTCATTGATACCTGGCATGATCCTGAAAAAGGTGCGCTCAGAGGTCCGAACCGCATTTATATTGTTACGGATAAAAGGACGGGAGAGAGGCTCATTCATTACGGAGATATCGGAGAAGTTATGGATGATCTGCTGACTGAGGAGAATATGGCTTTGCTCAAGGATGCAGATGTCGCATTGATACCGGTAGGCGGGACATATACATACGATGCCGATCAGGCGATAGAGCTTATCAGAAGAACGACTCCAAAAGTCGCTGTTCCGATGCACTTCAGGACCGAGACCGGGTTCTTCGGTCTGAGCAATATCGGAAGTATAGAAGATTTCCTTACGAAAGCGCAGAAGGCAGGCATCCGTGTCAACATCTCAAAGGTGTCTTTCTATGATACTGAAGCATATGATCTTGAAGACTGCATCCTGGCACTGAGACCGCAGAATGTGTAAACAAAAAATAATCTTGTATAATAATGCCCGATAGCATTAAAATAATAAAGCAAAGTCTAAATTATGGAGGTTTAAAGGGAAATGGTTAAAGAGTTCAAAGAATTCATCAGCAAAGGTAATGTAATGGACATGGCTGTTGGTATCATCATCGGCGGCGCGTTCACAGCTATCGTTAATTCACTCGTTGAAAGCATCCTGATGCCTATCATCGGTGTTATCAGCGGAGGTATGAGTGTAGCTGATATGTCTGTTACAGTAGGTAACGCAGTGATCGGATACGGTGCATTCATCCAGGCAATCATCGATTTCCTGCTTGTAGCACTCGTGCTCTTCTTCATCATCAAGGCGCTTAACAAGGCAAAAGCGGCTGCTGTTAAGGAAGAAGAGGAAGCACCTGCAGAACCTGAAGAAGTACCTGCTGATATCGCACTTCTTACAGAGATCCGCGATCTTCTCAAGAAATAAACAGGGAGAATTCATATGTTGACAGGCAGTTTACTACTGATCCTTGCGATCGCGTATATTGTCCTGAAGGTCTCAAATACCAGGGCGGAGTTTGCCAAGAGGGATGCTGAGAGACTGCGTCAGGAACAGGAAGCAGAAGCAGCAATGGAAGAGGCCGCAGAAGAACTGGAAGTCCGTGAAACTGCGGTAGATGTCGTTGCAGAGACCATAGAAAATGAATAATAAATGGAATACGACATACCCGAGGCCTCAGCTGATCAGAAATGACTGGCTGGGGCTCAATGGTAAGTGGAGATTCAGAACTGAAAAGACAGCCGCTGAAAAGGAGGAATGGGAAGAAATCAACGTTCCTTTCTGTCCTGAGAGCAAGCTAAGCGGAATCTGCAGAAGGATCGCGCCCGGAGAAAAAATGATCTACGAGCGCTCTTTTGTGATTCCTGACCAGTGGAAAGAAAACAGACTGATCCTGCATTTCGGCGCCGCTGATCAGATCGCGGACATCTTTGTGGACGGAGAGAAGGCAGGACACCATGAAGGCGGATATCTGCCTTTCAGTATCGATATAACTGATCACATATCTGCAACTGACACTGTACACAGACTCAGAGCGGAGATCACAGATGATCTGGATCACCGTTTCCCGTGGGGCAAACAGAAACGCGATAACGGCGGGATGTGGTACACTCCTGTTTCGGGCATCTGGCAAAGCGTATGGCTTGAGCCGGTTCCTGAGGAATACATAACAGGTATCAAAACAGACTGCGGCACAGACTGGGTCGAAATACGAGTGTCCGGCGTTTCAGAGGGAGCGATTTATTTCCGGGAAGAGAAATTCCTTCTGATCAAAGTGGATGATCCCGAAGGAAAATGCGCGATGATCCATATGGATATCAGAAATCCTCATCTGTGGACACCGGAGGATCCGTATCTGTATGAGTTCTCGATAGAAACAAAAGAGGACCGTATCAGTTCTTATTTTGCGCTCAGGACGCTCACCATAGAGGAAAAAGACGGGTACAGCCGTCTTTGCCTGAACGGAGAGCCGTATTTCTTCAACGGGCTTCTTGATCAGGGCTACTGGCAGGACGGAATCTATACGCCGGAGAGTCCGGATAAGTTTGCCGGTGACATACTCGCAATGAAGAGCCTGGGATTCAATACTCTCAGAAAGCATATCAAAGTAGAGCATGAACAGTTTTACTATGAGTGCGACAGACTTGGGATGGCAGTCTTCCAGGATATGGTGAACAACTCGGATTATTCATTTCTGCGTGATACTGTTCTGCCGACGATCGGGGTCAGGAAACTGAACGACATGCGTATGAACCGCTCGGAAGAGAGACGGCGCATATTTCTCGAATCAATGGATGAAACTGTCAGACATCTGTATAATCATCCGTCGGTATGCCTGTGGACTGTGTTCAATGAGGGATGGGGACAGTTTGATGCTGATTCTGCCTATGACAGGATAAAAGGCCTCGACAGCAGCAGGTTTGTCGACACTACATCGGGATGGTTCGCTCAGAGCAAAAGTGATGTAGACAGTCACCATGTTTACTTCAGACCAGTAAAGCTTACTGCTTCGCAGCGTCCGCTGATCCTCTCTGAATTCGGCGGATACGCATGCAGGATACCGGATCACTGCTACAACAGAGATAAGACATATGGCTACAGGAAATGCACAGACGAGGCCGCCTTGCTCAGAGACATGGCGCGCCTTTACAAAGAGGAGGTCCTCCCTATGATAGATAAAGGTTTATGCGCAGCGATCTATACTCAGCTGGCTGATGTAGAGGATGAGACGAACGGGATCCTCACTTATGACAGAGAGATACTCAAATTCAAATCCTATACCGGAACCGGACGTATAGAGGTGCTGGGAAATCACACAGATCACCAGGGCGGAAAAGTCCTTGTAATGCCTGCAGAACAGAAAATAAGAGCCTACGTAGCTGAAAACCACAGTGACCGTATCATGGTGGCTTCTGAGGGATTTGAACCATTTGAAGTCAGCATAACAGACAGAACAGGCTATAAGAAGGGGACCACAGCTTCTCTGGTCACAGGTATCATGGAAGGCTTCGTGGATCTGTTCGGACCATTTGAAGGAAGCGGGAACGGTTTCGATGTTTATATCAGGAGCGAGGTAGCCGTAGGAAGCGGACTCAGTTCATCCGCAGCATTTGAGATACTTATGTGCCGTATCATCAATGACCGCTACTTCAGCGGAAGGGCAGATGCAGTTGAGATCGCAAAGGTCGCGATGTTTGCTGAGAGGGAGTACTACGGAAAACCTTGCGGCATGATGGATCAGCTGGCAATCAGTCTCGGCCAGCTCGCTATGCTGGATTTCAACGGAAAGGAACCTGAGATAGATCTCATTGATTTCGACTTCGGAAAAGCAGGATATGAGATCCTGGTTGTCCCTACAGAATCAGACCACGATGGTCTCGACGATGAATACGCTGCAGTGCCTGCAGATATGTTCAGGGTAGCTGAGGCTCTCGGAGCGTCCAGACTCGGAGATATCAACGAAGAACAGTTCCGGAGATCCATCCCTGATCTTGAAAAGCTTGTGGCAAAGGGTGAACTTACCGAGCTCCAGGTCGACAGAGCAAAACACTATTTCAATGAAAATGAGAGAGTTCTTGCTGCGGCTGTAGCGCTCAAAACCGGTAATATCAGCAGATTCCTGCAGTGCGTTAATGAAAGCGGACTGAGTTCAGAAAACCTTCTCAGAAATGTGGTGCCAAGGGGAGTTTCGGAAAACGATCTTTCGAGAAAACTTCTGACACTGCAGCCGTGAGACTGATCGGAGGAGGCTTTGGAGGAAGCATTCTTGTATTCAGAAAAAAATAGAATTCAGAAAGTCTGAATAACACAAAAACGGCGGATCAGGCGATCCGCCGTTTCTTTTGATTCAGATCTGTGAATATCCGGATTACAGAACTCTTGTCCTGATGATGCAGTCACAGGAGAATGGCTCTGTGCTCTCTGTAACGTCAGCGATGAAGTATCCGAACTCGCTGCCTCTTACTTTTGCTCCTGCAAATCCTGCAAGCTTGCTGCCGTAGAACTCTTCCATCTTAGCCTTGACTTCGTCAGCTGTCTTGTCGTTCTTCAGGAGGAAGCAGTGTCTTTCAGCGCCTTTCTTCTCCATGGAAACTCTAGGGAAGTTGACGGAATTAACGATGTTTCCGTTCTCAAGGTAATCCATGAGCTGGTCTGTAGCCATTACTGCGCAGTTCTCTTCAGCCTCTGCTGTGGAAGCTCCCAGGTGTGGAGTAGCAACGATGCCCTTCTTGCCGATATATTCAGGCTCGAGGAGGTCTGTCATGTACTTTCTCATCTTGCCGGACTCAAGAGCTTCAACCACATCATCAACAACGATGAGGTCAGGTCTCGCATAGTTCATGAAGATGACTCCGTCCTTCATCTTTGCGATGAGATCCTTGTTGACCATTCCCTTTGTAGTAGGGAGTGAAGGAACGTGGATTGTGATGAAATCACATTCAGGAACCATTTCCTCTACGCTGTCCTTAAGATCAACATCTGCAGTCAGGCATGGATGCGGTGTGAATGCTTCATATCCTACAACCTTCATGCCGAGTGCTTCAGCTGCATTAGCGATCTTGGCACCGATAGCTCCGAGACCGATGACACCGAGTGTCTTGCCGGCGATCTCAGTACCTGCGAACTGCTTTTTGCCTTTTTCAACGTTAGCTGCTACATCGCCTTCAAGTGTCTGTCCCCAGGAGATGCCTTCATACATATTACGGGCACCCATGATCATTCCTGCTACAGCAAGCTCCTTAACTGCGTTTGAGTTAGCTCCAGGAGTGTTGAATGCTACGATACCTTTTTCACTGCATCTGTCAAGCGGAATGTTGTTGACACCTGCGCCTGCTCTTCCGATAGCAAGGAGATTGTCTGAAAAATCCATATCGTGCATCTTGAAAGATCTTACGATAATACCGTTAGCCTTATCGATATCTTCAGTAAGCTCGAACTTGTCTGTAAGTCTGCAAAGACCCTTTGGTGAAATGTTGTTAAGAGTACCGATAAAATACTTATCCATTATGTCCTCCGAATCAATTTTAACGTAATAAATATAGTTGATACGCAGGCGCGCTGAAGCGTTCCGGCGCTGTCAGCCCACGTATTGTAAGTATAACATCACAGCAGGGTGTCATTCAACATCATAGGCGAGCATGATATTTTAAATACAAGTTGAAACATTGACAGAAAACGCATACTATAGTATTGACCGAAATGTGGATTTTTCAAAAATACAAACACAAAGAACAACAGGAGGTAACTAAATGGCAAAAGTGGATCTGACAAAATATGGTATTACCGGAACTACTGAACTGATCTACAACCCTTCATTTGAATTTCTCTTTGAAGAGGAAATGAAACCTGAACTCGAGGGCTATGATAAAGGACAGCTCACTGAGCTCGATGCTGTTAATGTAATGACAGGTATCTACACAGGACGTTCGCCTAAGGACAAATACATCGTAATGGATGAGAACTCCAAGGACACTGTATGGTGGACCACAGAGGGTTATAAGAACGACAACCACCCGATGTCTGAAGAAGTATGGGCAGAGATCAAAAAGCTCGCTGTCAAAGAGCTCTGCAACAAGAGACTGTTTGTAGTAGATGCTTTCTGCGGAACTAACGAAGATACACGCATGGCGATCCGTTTCATCATGGAGGTTGCATGGCAGGCACACTTCGTCAAGAACATGTTCATCGTTCCTACAGATGAAGAGCTTGAGAACTTTGAGCCTGACTTCGTAGTATACAACGCATCCAAGGCAAAAGTTGAGAATTACAAGGAACTCGGACTCAACAGCGAGACCTGCGCTGCATTCAACATCACAAGCCGTGAACAGTGCATCATCAATACATGGTACGGCGGCGAGATGAAGAAGGGCATGTTCTCAATGATGAACTACTATCTCCCGCTCAAGGGTATCGCTTCCATGCACTGCTCTGCTAACACAGATATGGAAGGAAAGAACACCGCTATCTTCTTCGGACTTTCCGGAACAGGCAAGACCACTCTTTCAACAGACCCTAAGAGACTCCTCATCGGAGATGACGAGCACGGCTGGGACGATGAAGGCGTATTCAACTTCGAGGGCGGCTGCTATGCTAAGGTAATCAACCTTGACAAAGAGTCAGAACCGGATATTTATAATGCTATCAAGAGAAATGCTCTTCTTGAGAATGTAACTGTTGATGCTGACGGCAAGATCGACTTCGCTGATAAGAGCGTTACAGAGAATACTCGTGTATCTTATCCGATCGAGCACATTCAGAACATCGCCAAGAAGGTCAACGGCAAGTCCGCAGGCCCTCAGGCAGACAATGTCATCTTCCTGTCCGCTGACGCATTCGGAGTTCTGCCTCCAGTATCGATCCTGACACCGGAGCAGACCCAGTACTACTTCCTCAGCGGTTTCACAGCTAAGCTGGCAGGAACAGAGAGAGGCATCACAGAGCCTACACCTACATTCTCCGCTTGCTTCGGACAGGCATTCCTCGAGCTGCATCCTACCAAGTATGCTGAGGAGCTTGTCAAGAGAATGGAGAAGAGCGGCGCTAAGGCTTATCTGGTCAACACAGGCTGGAACGGCACAGGCAAGCGTATCTCCATCAAGGATACAAGAGGCATCATCGACGCTATCCTGAACGGCGATGTACTCAAGGCACCTACCAAGAAGATCCCATACTTCGACTTCGAAGTACCTACAGAGCTTCCTGGCGTAGATCCTGGAATCCTTGATCCTAGGGATACATATGCTGACCCTGCAGAGTGGGATGCAAAGGCTAAGGACCTTGCCGGAAGATTCATCAAGAACTTCGACAAGTACACTACCAATGATGCCGGAAAGGCTCTCGTAGAAGCAGGCCCGAAGCTGTAATGCTCTATTGATAATTCATTACAGATATCATAATTCTGTCTGTAATTCTTCACAAAAGTGAAGTATAATGATTTAGGTAAAATGACCGCTGAAGTCTGGCAGAGCTTCGGCCTTCAGCGGCGTTTTCAATAACCCTTTTATTCAAAACAAATTTACGGAGGTATAGACCAATGGCTGATGAATATCGCGTAATAAACTTCTCGGCAGGCCCATCAGTGCTCCCTGAACCAGTTCTCAGAAAGTGCGCTGCAGAAATGCTCAACTATGAAGGTACCGGTGAGTCGGTAATGGAGATGAGCCACAGATCCCCTGAGTTCCAGAAGATCATTGACGACGCAGAAGCTAACCTGAGAAAACTCATGAACATTCCTGATGACTACTATGTACTCTTCCTGCAGGGCGGAGCTACACTCCAGTTCTCGATGGTGCCAATCAATCTTATGACAGGCACACATAAGGCAGACTACATCGTAGCAGGACAGTGGGGCAAGAAGGCTTGGGAAGAAGCCAGAAAGTTCGGCGATGCAAGATGCGTAGCTTCATCCGAGGCTGATAAATACACATATATTCCTAAGGTAACCAAGGAAGACATCAGAGATGACGTTGACTACGTCTACATCTGCTACAACAACACAGTATTCGGAACTCACTACAATGAGCTTCCTGATTTCGGTGATCACCTGCTCGTAGCAGACATGTCATCCTGCATCCTCTCTGAGGAAGTCGATGTAACCAAGTTCGGTCTCATCTATGCCGGAGCTCAGAAGAACGTTGCTCCTGCTGGTATGACAATCGTTATCGTCAGAAAGGATCTCGTAGGCAAGGCACCAGAGGGCACTCCGATTTATCTTGATTACAAGACACATGCTGACAAGGGATCAATGTATAACACACCTCCTTGCTACACAATCTATGTAGCTGGCGAAGTGTTCAAGTATCTGCTTGAGAACGGTGGAATCCCTGCAATGCACGAAAAGGACGTCCGCAAGGCTCAGAAGATCTACGATTATCTTGATTCTTCAAAACTCTTCAGAGGAACTGTTGCTAAGGAAGACAGATCTCTCATGAACATTCCGTTTGTTACAGGCGATCCGGAACTCGACAAGAAGTTCATCGCAGGCGCAAAGGAGAGAGGCATGATCAACCTCAAGGGACACAGAATCGCAGGCGGAATGAGAGCATCCGTATACAATGCATTCCCTGAAGAAGGCGTTGATAAGCTGATTGAGTACATGAAGGAATTTGAAGCCGAGAACAAATAATCTGTTCAGACTCACGGAGATAAGCAAGTGTCAGAAAAAAACAGAACACTGCGAATAAGAATTAAAAAACTTCTGGTGGCCATCATGTCAGTATTTATGATACTGACACTGGTGACCACCATCAGTTTTACGTTGCCTCCGAATGTTTTTGCAGCGGGTGAGGAAGAAGCTGCTGCTGCAGAAACAACAGAAACTCCTGAGGGAGAATCAACAGAGAATAAGGAAGCAGGCAATGATCAGAAAGCAGCTGAAGGCGAAGCTGCTTCTGAACAGGCTGCGCCTGCGGCAGAACCCGGAGCCGCACCTGCAGCTGAGCCCGGCACTGAGGCAGAAATCATCGAGGACGAGGGAGATTCCACCGATCCGCTGGATACCGGACTGAGAAGACAGACAACACTGCCGGAAGTTTCTGCTGACTCATATATAGTCATGTCAGGCTCAACAAGCGAGGTCATAGCCGAGAAGCATTCAGAACGTAAGCTTTCACCGGGTAAGATTACTATGCTTATGACAGCTATGGTTGTCATTGACAATATGTATAATGACAATGAGCTGAAGAATACGATCGATATCACAGAAGATTTAGAAAGTGTCGGCCGTTCATTCAAAGCCGGAGATACTGTATCTGTCGGAGATCTTCTGAACGCCATGCTGGTCGGAGGATCCTCGCAGGCTGCTGAAGCGCTTGCGACATACAGTGCTTCATCAAGGGAGATATTCATCAACGAGATGAACTCAAAGGCGATGGAGCTCGGCCTTATGGATACACAATTCAATAATCCTGCAGGCTTTTTCAGCAATGCTAACTATTCTACTGCGCATGACTGCGCGGTTATAACACAGGCAGCTGAAAGATATCAGCTGATAAAAGATGCGTTCAACAAGCGCAGCATCACTATCACCGTCACGAATCCTGACGGAAACAGAGATGTCACTTTCAACAGCACCAACCCGCTGTTAGTCAGCGAGAAACCATCGGAACTCTACAACCTGATCAGAGGAGGTATACTGAGTTATCTGGACGACCCTATCGATTCCTCTCAGTATGCCGGAGTTGCTACATCTGATGATATGCAGCTGATCGTGATCATGCTTGATGCAGATGAAGAAACTCTTCCTTACGAAGCAAAGGCTCTGCTCGAATATGGTGATCTCAAAGTCACCAGAAGCGTTATCGTCAAGGCAAACAAGCGCGTTGGGCGGGCAAAAGTAAGATACGGAAGCAAAACCTATGTCGGTGCTTATACAGAAACGAAAGGTTTTGTCTATGTACCCCCTGAAGGAAGCGCGGACCTTGTAGAGACACAGGTTGTTATGTTTGATGACCTTCATGCTCCGCTCAGCGAAGGCGCAAAAGTCGGCGAGTACAGGATCTATGTTGCCGATGAACTGAAAGGAACGGTAGATCTGATCACGAGGAAGAATGTTCCGAAGGGCTGGTGGCCTTCCCGCTATTATATTTCAAACAGAGTAACGGTGGTCATTGGAATCTTTCTGTTCCTGATACTGCTTCTTGTCCTGAGGATCATATATGTCAAGAGGCGCAAAGCCCAGATCCGGGCAGCAAGAAGGGCGAGGAGGATTCAGGAACTTGCCATGATGCAGCTTGAGGCTGAGGAAGACCGCAGGAGAAGGAACTGGGAAAACAGAACTACTCCTGTCTATGCCGACAAGAAGAATCTCCGAACAGGAGATCTGCGCGAAGAGGCAAGAAGAGAGACGAGAAGGGAAAAACTGATTGCAGAGGCAGCCAAGACCGGAGTGTCAGCAAAGACGATTATGAAAAAAGCCGCAAAAGACGAAAAGAAAAAGGACGCGGCAAGGGACAAGGCAGGCAAGACGATCCAGTAATGTTTGTAATCGAGGAAGAACTCGCAAAACTCCCCAAAACACCGGGAGTATATATGCATAAAGACAGCCTCGGTGAAGTCATATATGTCGGAAAAGCGATCAATCTGAGAAACAGAGTAAGATCATATTTCCGGAAGACATAGAGTTTGAATACATCACCTGCGCAACGGAGATGGAAGCTCTTGTTTTGGAATGCAATCTTATCAAGAAATATCTTCCGAAATACAATATCCTTCTCAAGGACGGAAAGTCGTATCCATACATTGTAGTTACTGTGACTGAAGACTATCCGAGAGTATTCAGCACGCGGAATTTCCGGAAAGACGGCAACAGGTACTTCGGACCTTACACAGATGGCGCAGCTGTGAGGGATATGCCTTGTCTCAATTATTTCATAGGAAAGTGCTCCGGGATCTGTATAGGTGAAACAGACCGCGCAGAGTATATGACGATGATATCAGAGATCATAGATATACTGAGCGGTCATGATGCTTCCGTAGTAGCCTCACTTACCGGCAAAATGGAAAAAGCATCAGAAAAACTGGAATATGAGGATGCTGCAAGATACCGGGACTATATAAGGTCTATAGAGCAGCTTTCTAAGACACAGAGGGCATCTATGGTCCGGGATCGTGATATGGATGTGCTGATACCTGTGATCACACAGAAAAGCTGTGTAGTCGCTCAGTACAAGGTGAGAGACGGAAGATTGTCAGGAAGAGAGATCACATATATAAGATCAGATTTCTCGGGAGCTGCCGATATACCGGCCAGAGACGTACTCGGTTCATTTATCAAGCAATATTATCCGCTTCAGACAATACTGCCTCGTGAGATCCTTCTTCCGATGCATATTGAAGATGAGGAACTGCTTGAGGAATTTCTGGATACGGTCAACTCAGCCAATGCTGAGGAACGCTCTGACACAGCTCACAGAACCAGAATTCTCGTGCCTGAGAGAGGTGAGAAGAAAGCTCTGGTGAGAATGGCTTCCGAAGATTCTGTTGAGCTCTCAAAATCTCTTGATGACAGGGCGCAGAGAGAACAGGAGAAGAAAGACGCTCTGAGAAACGAATTATCCGCTGTCATAGAGTATGCGAGTGAGATAAGCGGGCAGGCTCCTGTACTGATCCCGGAGGATGACGACAGAGAATACCGTATCGAAGCGTACGACATCTCCAATTTCAACGGACTCGATACAGTCGGCGCGATGGTGGTATACGAAGGGAAAAAGCCTGTCAGGTCTGACTACAGAAAATTCAAGGTCAGGACAGCAGAAGGCGATGATTACGGCAGCCTCAGGGAAGTCATATACAGAAGACTCAAGCGCGCCAAGAACGGTGATCAGGGATTCAGCACCTATCCGGATATAATGTTTATAGACGGCGGCCTCGGGCAGGTACATGCAGTCAAATCTGTCGTCGATGCTTTTCGCATAGCGATACCGGTAGTCGGGCTTGCAAAAGATGACGCCCACCGCACCAGAGCAATCGTCTTTGAAGACGGGCGCGAGATAGAACTCAGGAACAACCGGCTTCTGTTCAGTTACTGCGGGAACATACAGGAGGAGGTGCACAGATTCGCCATCACATATATGTCCGGTGTGAAGGGTAAAAAAATGATAAAGTCCGTGCTGGAGGATATACCCGGGATCGGACCTAAACGCAGGGCGGCCCTGCTGAGGACTTTCGGAAGCATTGATGCGATCAGAAAAGCGACACCGGAGCAGCTTATGGAGGTTGACGGAATGACAGCCGCAGCTGCAGACAGTATCATTGCATTTTTCAGAAACAGCGACAAGAATCCCGAACATGGGCTTATCTCTGATACACTTGAAAATTAAATGGCTACATGATATATTGAAACTGCATCCAACGGAAAGGAGTTGTCGATATGGCAGAAGATATCAAGAACGTAAACGTTGAAGAAGAAGAGGAAGACATCATCACTCTGGAATTCGATGATGATACAGCTGTAGATTGCTATGTAATGGGCACATTCGAGCTTGACGGCAAAGAATACATCGCGCTTGAACCTGAAGATGGTACCGGCGATGTCTATATCTATGGCTACAAGCAGATCAGCGAAGAAGAGTTCGAGATCCTCGAGATCGAGTCTGAGGAAGAATTCGACGCAGCTGCTGCAGAGTTTGACGCTATTATGGCAGAAGAGTAAGATATTTAAAATATCTGAAAAATACACTCGACATATCAGTTTTTGTAGTGTATAATACAGGGCGTGCCACGAAAAGGACACGTCTATATGCGGATGTGGCGGAATTGGCAGACGCGCACGGTTCAGGTCCGTGTGAGTAACATCGTGAAGGTTCGAATCCTTTCATCCGCACCATTAACTGCGCTTACGCGCAGTTTTTTATTGTGTGAACGGGCTCTGAAATGTGATGTTCCTCTGCCGCGATTAGCTCACTTCACATAAGAATAGGTTAATTCAATACCTTATATCCTGATGATTGAAACACTCAATTGCAAGAGTAAAGCCTAGGTTGATATGATTATTTAGGTAAGTATCCGTATCAAAAATACGGATAAAGAAATCAACAGGAGGGTGTAATATGTCAATTGAACTGGAATATGCATTAGAACACAAAAATGATCCAGCAGTTCTCTGCTGCAGAATGGAGCCGGGTGAGATTTCACATCACAATCTCGAGGACCCTGCGATTTTCCCTGATCTGATTGATACAGGTCTGCTGAATATCGATGGCTGCATTACGATCGGACAGGCTCTCGGAGCTACACTTAAGGAGACATCTGACTCTCTGACACCGCTCACACCTGCTATCGTAGACAACATCCAGGATCCTGATGCAGGAGAAGCAGAAGACGCTGCTACAGAAGCTCCAGCTGAGGAAGCTGCTGCTCCGGCAGTCGCAGTTCCTGCAGGCACAGCTGTCAAGATCGGCGGCGGCTATGTAAGACTTTACATTGCTGAAGGAAAAGACATTTCCATCGAGTTCCCGGTATAGTTCTCGGGAAAAAGACAGCATCACGAAGCATGCTCAAGGTCCGGATCTGATCCGGACCTTTTATTTGTTTTTCCGGAGGGAAACATATTGAGCGAAGGATAGCTTGATTATACAGAGCAGATAATGCTATAATCCCTTCATGATAAGGGGCGTTAGCGCAGCTGGGAGCGCGTCTGACTGGCAGTCAGGAGGTCACGAGTTCGAGCCTCGTACGCTCCACCA
>ONHU01000049.1 GCA_900317675.1 uncultured Eubacteriales bacterium | reverse complement strand
GACAGTATGCAGAGCATCACTCCGGTAGAGATCCGCACAGCGGCATTTTCATTGTATTCGAGAAAAGAGCTGGCTTCTTCCAGATCGACCAGTCTTACAGTCTCCTCGATCCCGCTGTCAACAGGAGCGCTTTCCGGAAGTGCAGGCGTCTCGATCTCATCTCTAAGAAGATAGTCTGTGCTTACCGAGAACAGTTCTGACATTTGTACGATCTTCTTCATATCCGGCACTGCCTGCGCGCCTTCCCACTTTGAGACAGACTGCCTGGATACACCGAGCTGCTCAGCGAGCTCTTCCTGCGACCATCCGTTTTTCTTGCGGTTTTCTATAATCTTATCTGCCAGTATCATTTCTTTACCTCCCTGTCTCTGAGTTCAGATCTTTATGTTTTGCATCTTTAATCTATCCTCAGGAGCAGTAGCAAACCACCAATCAGGGTTTTCAATTTGTCAACCGACGGTTGCATACAGCTGCAGATCCGCTTTCAGCAGCGGTTTTACGGCTGTTTATCCCCGAATATCACTCCGCGGTATCGGAGAAGGAGACCTCCGAGGAGTTCTCCGAGAATATAGCATCCGGCGATCTCCCCTGCTGCGATATACACCATCATGAGAGGGAGAGGAATATCTGCCACTCCGTATCCGTATCTCAATACGAAAGGAATGATAAGGGTATTGGAAACAACAGCCGGCAGAGGCACCAGCCATCTGTTTTCTCTCAGTTTATATCCGAGCCATGCGCCGATCAGCGTCGCCAGACTTCCGAATATAATGTCCCATATGACTCCGCCGCCGAGGATATTGGCCAGTATGCAGCCGGCAAACAGTCCCGGTACCGCTGCAGCAGTAAACAGCGGCAGGATCGTCAGTGCTTCCGCGATCCTTAACTGCATAGGACCAAACGATATCGGCGCGAATGCCATAGTCAGGACCACATACAAGGCTGCGATCAGAGCTCCCTGCGTGATCCTCAGTACTTGCGAACGAGTGTCTTTCATAAACTTTTCCTTTTTTACTTTTTGAATATTATACTATGTTATCCGCAATATGGCACAGAAGTTCGGATAAATATAAAGACCGGGAAACGTGTTCCCGGTCTTTTCTGTCTTTCCTGATCAGGATCAGGCCTAAGCTTCTGCTCTTGCCATAGCTTCTTCGTAATCCTTTGTTCCAGCGAATACATCGTTTGAATATGGGTTCTTGCCCATCTCGATGGAACGCTTGATGATAACGGAGATGCAGATCACATTTGCTGCCAGCGCCAGGATCGCAACTACGCCCTGAGCTCTCGGATCAGCTGTGATGCCCATCTGGGAGATGATCTCTCCTGCCTGAGCAGTCTTGCCGGCGCCTGCGTTGAAGAGATCGATTGCCTTTGCATAAAGATCCATTGTTGTGATGCCGTTAGCTGTAGCGCCGCCGTAAACCGAAGGCAGAGCTGCAGCGAATCTGCTTGAAAGCTGGAAAGCAGGGACTACCTGAGCCCACATGCACCAGATAGCGAGTGTGTTCGCACGGTTCTGGATCCATGCACCCTTGTTCCACAGTGCGTTTGCGAATGTAGGAGCAAGAAGCAGAGCAACACCGCAGTACCATGTATGTGTCGGAAGATTGACATAAGTGTATTCAAAGTTCCAGATATCATATGCAACGATGAACCAGATCGTCATATCCGGCCAGATCATATCGGACATGTTCTTGTCCTTTGATGTAAGCAGGTGAACGCAGCCGGTCATACAGAAGATGTTGATCATTCCTGCGAGAGCGTTGGCAAGGTTCCACCATCCGCCATAGATGAATACGCCTTCATTGGATGCCCACCATGCGCCGCTGAAATCACCGGTGATCGCATATGCTGCAAGAGCGGATTCCATGTCAGATACGTTCGCGATCATGATGTTCGCAGCAACGATGAACCACGGGAACCATTTGAACCACTTTTCTTTGCCGATGCCCCACTTATACTTGATCATCATGAAGCCCACGCATCCGATATCAGCTGCGTAAAGCTTGAAATAGTGGAACCATCCATCCATATAAGCGACTGTAGGGTTTTCCGGACCTCCGAACATGCCCATATGCGCAAGGATGAAGTAAACTGTGAGGATGACCGGGATCACAACGAATACGGCGATACCGCCCTGTTTTGTCCTGCGGCCGATCTCATTCATGATGATGAGTCCGCAGAATACGAGGACCCATCCTATGATCTGCGAAAGCGCATGATCACTGTAAAGCTGAAATAACATTCTTAAACCTCCCCGGCATCAGTTTCTGATGCCTCTGATAATACTTCCCTAAACAAATTATAAATTAACAGTTGGTTAATAAAACTGCGCACATTATAACTGTTGCCGGAAGCATTATCAATGGGGTATGAACATTTTTTTCATTTTTTCTGAAAACTGCAGTCGACCTCTCTCCATGCCTCTGTAAGCTTATCAAGTGTCCACACGGCATTGGCCGGACTTGTTGACGGAAGGCAGACCGCGCTCCGTCCTGTCTGTGGCTCTATGTATCTGCAGTAGAGCTCATGCGATTTGCGTCCGTTGCAGCAGATCCGCTCTATACTGCTGTGATCCAGGATCAGACTGATATCATTAGTGCGCGCATTCCGGATGCTTGCATCGGACGATCCGGCTATGTCACAGCTCGCGATCGAATCCCACAGAGCAAGCCGGTTGCTCAGAATGAGTCTCTTCTTCTCCTCTATTGTCTGAGGGACCGGGCACCCGAAAACTGCAGCGATCACTTTCCAGAAGCGATTCTGCGGATGTCCGTAATAGAAGTTCTGCTCTCTTGATTTTACAGAAGGAAATGATCCGAGTATCAGGACCCGGCTGTTCTGATCATATAAAGGTCCGAATGGATGCTCTATCCTGCTATATTCCATATCCCTGTCCGCCTTTCAGAAACAATATCAGTATTATATCACCTTATTCCGCTTAATGCTTTCGATGCAAATGTGGTGACATAGTCTTTTGCCGGGGCTATAATAAGTCATCATACACAGACTAAAATGACCAAAAAGGAGTGCAGATGAAGACGATGAATGGTTTTATGCACGGCGTCAATCTCGGAGGATGGTTCTCGCAGTGCGTCCACACAACCGAACACTACGATAGTTTTATCAGCGAAGAGGATATCAGTCGGATCAGCGGATGGGGACTCGATCATGTACGGCTTCCGATCGATTATGAGCTCGTCGAAGACAAGGACGGGAATTATATCGAAGAAGGCTTTTCGCGCATCGCTGAAGTGCTGCAGTGGTGCAGCAGATACGGCCTGAACATGGTCCTCGATCTTCACAAAACATACGGCTTCAGCTTTGATGACGGAGAAGAAGAATCCGGCTTCTTTGAGAATGAAGAATATCAGGAACGTTTCTATCGTCTGTGGGAGCAGCTTGCTTCGCGTTTCGGCAGTCACAGGGAGCATCTTGCTTTTGAACTTCTCAACGAAGTCACAGAAAAAGAATACTGCGCGAAATGGAACAGTATCGCTGCTCAGTGCGTTCGCCGTATAAGAGCGGTCTGCGGGGATATAAAGATACTGATAGGCGGATATTACAACAACAGCATCGAGGCCCTGAAGGATCTCGATCCGCCTTGCGATGAAAATATCATCTATAACTTCCATTGCTATGAGCCGCTGATCTTCACTCATCAGGGCGCATACTGGGTGAAAGGGATGGATACGGACTTCCGTATGCCGCTCGATCTGACATACGGAGAATACTCTGAAAATACCAGGATGCAGATAGGCCAGTTCAGTACAGGTATGGAGGGATTCGATCCCGGCAGAAAATTCGGAGCAGAATTCTTCTCCGAACTGATCTCGGAAGCAGTATCAGTAGCCGAAGAGAGAAATGTTGCTCTGTACTGCGGGGAATTCGGTGTGATCGACAGGGCAGCGCCTGAAGATGCTCTTGAATGGTACCGTATGATCTGTTCGGTATTCGACAGATACGGAATAGGAAGAGCTGCATGGAGCTACCGCATGATGGATTTCGGACTGATCGACGATCATATGAAAGATGTGTCAGAAGAACTGATCGGACTGCTGTGAGGGATTTGCCTCACCGGCAGTCCGGTTTCGTCATACGGTTCTGAGAAATCTCAGGAAAGCCTCTCTTCCCTCGTCATTTCTCTTATATACTCCGGCATGTTCGAGTACTTTTGAGAACACGATGCCGGTCTCTTTCTTTACTATATCAAGCGCATTCTCTGCACTGATCTCATATCTGCTGCTGAATTCTTCAGCCCAGTCAGCGTGTTTTGCGGTCAGCTCACCGGATCTGAGATCTCCGCCGGACGCCAGGCATTCTGCAACAGCGCGGAGCTCGTCTTTGAGCCTTGCCGGAAGAACAGCCAGACCCATTACCTCGATCAGCCCTATGTTTTCCTTTTTGATATGATGCAGCTCTGCGTGCGGATGATATACGCCCAGAGGATGTTCCTCTGTCGTTATATTATTTCTGAGTACGAGGTCCAGCTCATAACGCTCCCCTCTTCTGCGCGCGATCGGAGTGATTGTATTGTGCGGTGTTCCATCGGTCTCTGCATAGATGAAAGCCTCTTCATCTGTATAGCTTCTCCACTTTGCCAGGATCCTGTCCGCAAGATCCGTAAGCCTCTCCGGGTCCTCCGCACTGATCCTGATCACCGACATCGGCCATTTTACGATCCCGGCATTGACATCAGCATAATCCCTGAAAGAGAACTTCGTTTCGACAGGCGCCTTAGCCATCGCGAAGGTGTAGTGTCCGCCCTGGAAGTGATCATGCGCAAGGATGGAGCCTCCTACGATCGGAAGATCCGCGTTGGATCCTACAAAATAATGCGGAAACTGTCGGACAAAATCCAGAAGCTTTGAAAAACATGCCCTGTCTATCTTCATCGGGGTATGCTCGCGGTTGAAGCAGATGCAGTGCTCATTGTAGTAAACATATGGAGAATACTGCAGAAACCAGTCTGCGCCATTGATCGTCAGCGGCACAGGTCTGTGGTTCTGTCTTGCCGGGTGATTGACTCTCCCTCTGTATCCTTCGTTTTCTATGCAGAGCTGGCACATCGGATAAACCGATGCAGGCATGCTTCGCGCCGCGGCAATAGCCTTCGGATCTTTTTCAGGTTTGGAAAGATTGATCGTGATATCAAGATCTCCGTATTCAGTCGGCGCGATCCACTTTACGTCTCTGCGTATACGGTCCCGCCTGATATAATTGGTATTCTGGCTGAAATCATAATACCACTCCGTTGCTTCCCCGGGACTTCGGGAGTATTTCGCGCTGAATATGCTTCTTACCTGCGCAGGTCTCGGAGTCAGCCGCCCCATGATCTCAGTATCAAAGATATCCCGGTAAACTGTCGAGTTCTCAGTGAGAACTCCGTTATTGTATGCATAATCAGTCAGTGCGCCGAGGATCTCGCAAAGCTCGGCATCCTCCCCGACTTCTGTATCAGGGATCTCATCAGCTCCGATCACATCCAGGATCGTATTGACTGCCCACACCTCTTCACACTCTTCGATCAGGCCGCATCGAAGAGCGTATTCCGCTAACGCTTTTACTGCATTCATATAGATTTCCTTCCCTGCCATGTTTAGAAATATTCTGCGACATCTGCCGGCGATGACGCCAGATAGTCAGCGCCTGCGCCTTTAAGTTCCTCTTCAGGACCATATCCCCATAATACCCCTAAACTTGCCAGACCGTTTTCCTTAGCCCCCAGAATGTCCTGATCACGGTCACCGACCATCAGGACCGAACCCTTGTCTGCCGGTCCCAGTTCGGTCAGAAGATTGGCTATCACATCCGCTTTTTTGCTGATCTTTCCGTCCATCGTGGCGGCGCCGATGTGATCAAAATACTGATAAAGGTCAAAATGTTCCAGGATCCGCACTGAGAATTCAAATGGCTTGGATGTCGCCAGAGCGATCACCACACCTTTTTCCCTGAGATCCGCGAGCATTTCCGGTATTCCCTCGTAGACTAAGTTTTCAAAGATCCCGTCATCACGAAAATACTCTCTGTAATAATCCACCGCCTGCAAAGCCTGCTCCTGCGAAAACCCGAAATATTTGCTGAAGGAATCAGTAAGAGGCGGTCCGATAAAAGGATACAGTTCACTTCTGTCCGCGACTTCGATCCCGTATTTTCTCAGGGCATGCATAACTGAATTGGTTATGCCCAGGCCCGGATCTGTCAGTGTGCCATCCAGATCAAATAAGCAGCATTTATATTTCATAACTATCCCAGCTCCTCAAGAAATTCTCTTGCTTCGCGCGCACCTCCGCATGAATGGAAACTCTCAGATATACGCACGGCGTTTTCTTTATATTCAGGCTCAAACAACACGCTTTTCAAAGCCTGCATGATGTCTTCCTCAGAAATAGATCCGAGTCTGACACCGGCTCCCAGTTCCTCGACACGTCTTGCGACAGCACCCTGCTCAGGTGTCTGCGGGAACAGAACGAGCGGCACTCGGAAATACAGACCTTCGGAGGCAGAGTTCATGCCGCAGTGAGTGATGAAAGCATCCGCGATGGACAGTACTGCCATCTGATCCACCGATTTATATATCTGTATATTATCAGGAAGGTCCTGATAATGCTCAGTGTTGGTTCCCATCGAAATGATGACCTGCCAGTCAGTCATGCCGAGAGCATGGATGCAGTTGTGATAAAATTCTCTGTCCTGATTGACCGTTCCCATGGAAATGTACACGGTCCGGTCTGCAGTTTTCTCTTCCTTCTCAGTAACAGGTCTTATGGACGGTCCGATGAAATGATACCGGTCTGAGAATGTCTCCGATCTTGGCTGGAAATACTTTGATGTATATACGATGGTGTTTGTATCATTGTCATTCTGGACAATATCAAGGATCCCTTTCACCGGATAGCCCTTTTCCCTGAGCCTTTTTATCTGACGGTTGATCTTCGGCATCGCCATAAGCATCCTTGCAATATCCCATGGACTTTCATTCATATACTGAGATGAGTATTTGTTGAAAGCAAATGTCGTCGTTGACGAAACATAGGGGATGCCGTGTTTCATTGCCGCAAGCTTGCCCCAGAAAGCGACTGAGTCAGACACGACGATGTCAGGCTTGATCTCTCCGATCTTTTGTGTGGTCATCTCATCAAGGGCGAGAGTGGAAGATACCAGAAGTTCAGTCGCAAACACCTTGTCTTTACCGACACGGTCAGCGTTTTCTTTATCCTCCATCTCAAAGTCATATCCGTCGCACCCGATAAAAACAGCTCCCGAAGCCTCTATCTTTTCCCTGAAATCCTCAAAGGAAAAGTAGTACACCTCATGACCTGCCTGTGTGAGTTCTCTGACTATTCCAAGCGTAGGATTGGTATGCCCGTGCGCAGGGATGCAGAACCATGCGATCTTCATAATTATCTCTCTTTCTCTGCATAGCTTCAGCAGATATTATTCTGCAGGAGCCGGAGCCGGTCTCTTCTCACTCCCCGCTATGTCCGGCGTCTGTTATTCAACTGTTACTGATTTTGCCAGATTCCGTGGCTTATCCACATCGAGTCCTCTTGCGACGCTTATGTAGTATCCGAGCAGCTGAAGAGGGATAACCGCAAGACTTCCGATGAAATGTTCATCTGCCCTCGGAACGTAAATAGTGAAGTTGACCGAGTCTTCAACGTTGTATCTGCCTTCAGAAGTCACGCCAAAGAGGTATGCTCCGCGTGCCTTGCACTCTGCCATATTGCTGACAGTCTTCTCGAGCAGTTCCTCCTGCGTAAGCAGTCCTATGACGAGGATGCCGTTTTCTATAAGACTGATCGTGCCGTGTTTGAGTTCCCCTGCAGCATACGCTTCGCTGTGTATGTAACTGATCTCCTTCATCTTAAGGCTTCCTTCAAGGCTTATAGCGTAATCAAGTCCCCTTCCGATGAAGAATACATCACGCGCATTGGAATATTTTGACGAGAACCACTGTATCCTTTCTTTGGATTCAAGTGTCTTTTCTATCTTTGCCGGCAGTGCCTGCAGCTCCTCAATATAGTAATTATAATCCGCGCTGCTGATCCTGCCCTTTGCTTCTGCCATAGCAACTGCTACTGTGTACAAAGCGACAAGCTGAGCGCTGTATGCCTTTGTCGTGGCAACAGCGATCTCAGGCCCTGCCAGAGTATAAAGCACATTATCTGCTTCTCTTGCTATAGTGGACCCTACGACATTGACGATCCCCAGCGTGCGTATTCCTTTTGCTTTGGCAGCCCTGAGCGCCGCCAGCGTATCTGCAGTCTCCCCGGACTGTGAGATTATGATCACGAGCGCGTCCTTGTCGATCAGCATCTTCTTATATCTGAATTCTGAAGCGATCTCAGCATATACCGGGATCTCCGCAAGATCCTCAATAACATACTTGCCCGCCATTCCGGCATGCCACGCCGAGCCGCACGCGACGATGCGGATCTCACTGATGCTCCTGAGGACTTCTTCTGTAAGTCCTGCAGCAGAAAGGTCTATGCGTTCATCGTGTATTATGCTGCTGAGCGTATCGCGTACCGCTCTTGGCTGCTCATGGATCTCCTTGATCATGAAATGCTCGTAGCCGCCTTTTTCTGCCGCTTCCGCATCCCATGTAATATGAGTCTTTTCAACCTCGATCTCATCACCGTTGAGGTCATAGAAGTGGACCTCACCCGGAAGTATCCTGACTGACTGAAGATCGTCCACGTAGTAGATATCCCGGGTATACTTCAGCAGGGCAGGAACATCGGATGCGAGGAATGACTCGCCGTCAGCTGTCCCAAGCACCATAGGGCTGTCCTTCCGGGCAGCATAGATCTCTCCGGGATAATCCTTGAACATCATGGCAAGAGCATACGAACCTCTTACGCGCACCATCATCCTGTTGATCGCGTCGATAGGTCCGATCTTATACTTCTTGTAGTAATAGTCAACAAGCTTTATGGCGACCTCGGTATCAGTCGTGCTGTAAAAGGCGTATCCCTGACTTATGAGCTTTGCCCTGAGTTCCTCGTAATTTTCTATGATGCCGTTATGGACTCCCACAACGTCTGATTCGACCGGTCCCGATGCGGAGCCGGCCGCATTGCCGCTGACATGCGGATGCGCATTAGTCTGGGATGGCTCGCCATGTGTCGCCCATCTCGTATGCCCGATACCGCAGGTTCCCGGCAGAGCCTTGCCGTTATCGATTTTTTCTGCCAGATTCCTCAGCTTGCCTGTTGCCTTTACGACTTCGGCAAGAGACTCGCCTTCGCGGACGGCAAGTCCCGCAGAATCATATCCTCTGTATTCCAGTTTTGAAAGACCGTTCAGCAGTACAGGCGCCGCCTGCTGCCTTCCGGTAAAGCCTACTATTCCGCACATGTCCTAATCACTCCTTTTTTATTGATCTGCATTGATCAGAGGCCGGCCGGTTATTGCCCCTGCCTCTGAATTGCTTCCTAATCAAAGCAACCCCTTCCCGTTTATTATAAGTTACTTTTCTCTGCTCTTCCACAACAAAAAAAGACGGATCACTCCGTCTTTATTGTCTCTTACGCTTCTGTTCAGCGCTTCCACGTAGTCTTCGAAAGCAACAGTAATACCGGGAAGAACTCAAGTCTGCCCGCAAGCATATCAAACGACAGTATCAGTTTTGAGATAGCGGAGAAAGCGGCAAAATTGCCGGCAGGCCCTACCATCCCAAGTCCCGGACCGATGTTGTTCATGCACGATATGACCGCTGTCACATTCACCTCAAAGGAAAAATTGTTCGGAGAGATGAGCAGCACACTTATTACTCCGGTCAGGCAATACATAGCCAGATATACAAGGCAGGTGTTGATTGTCTCCTCTTCTATCATATGCCCCTCAAATCGGATCCTCTCAACGGATTTTGAATGTATCATCCTGCGCATTCCTCTTCTGACCGTACGCAGCAGAAGAATCACTCTGGACACCTTAAGTCCGCCGCCGGTACTTCCGGCACAAGCTCCTATGAACATCAGCAGTACAAGGAGATGGCGCGAATACTGAGGCCACTGGTCAAAGTCCATTGTTGCAAATCCGGTAGTTGTGATGACGGATGCTACCTGGAAAAAAGAGTAGCGCAGTGCCTGATGGACGGATCCGAAAAGGTCGGTTATGTTGACCGCAATCGTGATCACGGCAAATGTAATGATACCGAGATACCAGTGAAGTTCTTCGCTCCGGACCGCTGACTTCACCCGCCCGAGGAGGACCAGAAAATACAGGTTGAAGTTGATACCGAAGAGGATCATGAAGACCCCTATCACGACCTCAAAATACTCGCTGTCAAAGTAAGCTATGCTGGCGCCGTGGTTGGAAAAGCCGCCTGTACCGGCAGTTCCGAATACGTTGATGAGACTGTCAAACAGCGGCATGCCTCCTGCAAGCAGGAAGATCAGCAGAGCCACACACAGCGCGATATAGATGCCGTACAGTATCTTTGCGGTATCTCGCATCTTAGGTACAAGCTTTCCCGAAGATGGTCCCGGCGACTCCGCTCTGAGAAGATGCATGCTGCGTTTGCCTCCGAGCGGAATGATGATCATGCCGAAAACGAGCACGCCCATGCCGCCGACCCAGTGGGTGAAGCTCCTCCAGAACAGCATGGAATTATCCAGTGCCTCTATGTCAGTGAGGATGCTTGATCCTGTTGTCGTAAATCCCGAGACGGTCTCAAAGAATGCGTCAACAAAATCAGGGATCTGTCTGCTGATCACAAACGGCAGGCAGCCGAAAAGGCTGAGCATGATCCACGACAGACCGACTATGGCAAAACCTTCGCGCGCAAAGATATTGCTCCCGCCCGGCTTCACAAGGCTCAGTGCGCCTCCTGCGGCAGCCGCGGCACAGGCAGAAATCAGAAACGCGCGAAAAGAAGCCTGTTCGTGATAGATCAGTCCCACAATCGCGGGGATGATCAGCAGACAAGCCTCAATCAGCATTATCATTCCGACTGTATGTATTACTACTTTTGTTTTCATTGACTATTTAAGGATCATGGAAAGATCTGTCAGCTGTTTCAGGGTCGTCACTATGACAACACGGTCGCCCTGTTCGATGGTGTCATTGCCGCGAGGGATCACGACAGCGCCGTTTCTGAGGATCGCGCAAATCAGGACGCCGTCTCTGATCCTGAGGTCTTTCAGCGGGATACCGGTCAGGGCCTTGTTTTCATCTCTGACTCTGAATTCAAGCGCCTCCGCAGTGCCTCCGGCAATACGGTAAACGGTCTCTACATTGCTGCCGCCCGCGCTCTCCATCGCGCGCACATAGCTTATTACGCGGTCCGAAACGATATCGCGCGGACAGACGATACTTCCCGTACGCGTGCTGTCGATGAGATCAAGCATATTGCTTTTAGAT
>ONHU01000047.1 GCA_900317675.1 uncultured Eubacteriales bacterium | reverse complement strand
TCGAGGAGCCATATCCCGACAGTACCCGCACCGCAGTACAGATCCAGCACAGTTTCACCGCCTCTGAGATCTGCATACTCAGCGGCTTTATCATACAGACGGACCATCTGCTCCGGATTGACCTGATAAAAAGACTGCGGGCTGATCTCAAAACTGACAGTGTGCCCGTCAGCCTTGATGATTTCGTCTGTTATGGTTGACTTGCCGGCAATGATGCGGCATTTCCCTTTGTGTATCACTGAAACAGATTCGAGACTGAAAGCAAGTGTCACGTCGATGGCCTCGCCCTCTTCGTCGCAGCCGAGGCTGTAAACTGCGTCATCGAGCATCTCTGTCAGAGTCTCTATGTGAGGGATGTCCTTTTTCTCTGATTCGAGCACGACCATGACTTCGCCGGTGCCGAAAGCTGTTTTGACAGTCATCCTGCTGATACAGCTGACACCGAATCTTTTCAGGAAATGTCTCAGAGCATCAGCGCAGACCATAGCGGCATCTGACTGAAGGAGACAGTCCTCAATGTCTGTCACAAAATGGCTCTTGCCTCTGACAAAACCGACTTCTCCATGCGAGCCGACAGAAAAGACCGCCTTGTTGCGATAGTATTTCAGGGAATCCGCGCCGATCATCGGAGCGACACATGGATCCTCTATTCCCCCGAGCCTTGCGAGCTTGGATCTGACCTGTTCTGTTTTGAGCCTCTTCTGGGCTTCATAGGAAAGTTCTCTCAAGGTGCAGCCGCCGCATTCCTTCATATATCTGCAGTCAGAGGTCTCTCTGTCCGGTGAAGGGTCTGTTACTGCTGTGAGCACAGCTTCTGCGGAGGATTTCCTGACTTTGGTCACTCTTGCAGTGACATGGTCGCCCGGAACAGCTCCTGCAGCCTCGCGCCCTTTGCCCAGGCTGCAGCCTCCGGATACGAAAACACTGAAGCCTTCATATCTTCCAAAAGCCCTGCCGTCATCGAGCATATCTGTTATGTTGATTTCTATTGTCTGATTCTTTTCCATGTTTCTGTGATTCAGTCACCTCAGCTTTGATCGCTGAGGTTCTCTCCGTTTTCTGCAATAGCTCTGATCTTAGCAAACCGCTTGCTTACAGCAGCTTTTCCAATCGAAGGAACAAGGGTCTCCCCGATATCCGCAAGACTTGCGTCAGGCTTGTAGAGCCTGAGAAAAGCGACTTCTTTGAGAGGCGCCGGGAGATGTCTCAATCCCTCTGTCCAGAATGGTGATCCAGTATCGGAGAGTTCCTCCGGGGTCCCTTCTCTGCCCATTTCCGTCTCCGCGATCTGTCTGATCCAGCCGCGTTGTTCTTCTGCGGCAAGAAGCGCTCTGTCAACATTTGCATTGTCACAGTTGATCATACGCTGCACATCCCCGTGGAGACTCTTGCTTATGCGGATATTTTCAAACTCCAGAACGGCGCTGTCCGCGCCCATGATCCCAAGGATGTCACTGATATACTGTGCTTTTTTGATATATACGATATAGCTTTCTCCTCTGCGGGTGATGCCTGCAGAAAGGTCTACGAAGGTTCCGATCAGTTTTTTCAGATCGTTGGCTGTCTGCTCTTTATCAAGAACGAATTCCAGATGATAACTCTTCCTCGGATCTGACATCGTTCCGCAGCTTAAGAACATCCCGCGCAGATACGCTTTACGGCAGCATTTTGATCTGACGATAGGCTGATAGATGCCGTCGCTGAAATAGTCATCGCCCGCTCTGATGAGCATCATGCCTGTCTCTCTGAGTATCTGCATCGATTTCTCTTCCGGGCTGATATTCAGATAGTAGCGGTTCCGGCCGCTTGCGCCGGGCATCTGCGAGCCGCCTACTGCCAGCCCTGCATTGCTGCCGAAATAATTCTTGATCATTTTTTTGTAGTGCCGTGCGATAGCTGCATTTTCGGTCGTCGCTACGATTCCGAGCCGGCCGCCTCCCGCGAGACGTATAGAACTGGACACTCGAAGAAAGCCGGCGATTTCCGCCAGCTTACAGCATTGTTTCTTGACTTCCAGACGGGCGAGTTCGCCCTTTACATCCGCAGAAAATGACATTTTTTTATCTTGTCTTGTTTTGCAGATCAAGGTCTCTGTGATGGACCCTGACCCTCATTCCGTCTTCTTTGAATTTTTCCGCCATGGCATTCGCAATGGCAACTGATCTGTGATGACCGCCGGTGCAGCCGAACGCTATGTTCAGGTGATACTTTCCTTCGTTGATATATCCCGGCACGATCGACTGCAGGAGATCATGCGTCGAATCAACAAAACGGCCGGCGATCTCGTTTCTGAAAATATACTCCACTACTCTTTTGTTGTTGCCCGTAAGCTTTCTGAGGCTCGGGACCCAGTACGGATTAGGGACAAATCTGACATCGAACATGATATCAGCCTCTCCCGGGATACCGTATTTAAAGCCGAAAGAACTGATATTGATAGCAAAATTCGTTGAACCGCTCCCGCCGAAGATCAGCTTGTCAAGCTCAGAGTTCAGTTCCGCAACCTTGAGATTTGTCGTGTCCAGAATGAGATCCGCCTTTTCACGTATCTCTTTGAGCCTGAGGCTTTCCTGTTCGATCACTTCCAGACTTGCTTCCGCTCCGCTCACAGGATGATTTCTTCTGACTTCATTGTAGCGTCTGACGATCTCTTTAGGCGCAGCCTCCATATACAGAACTGTCAGATCGATGCCTTTGCGGTTTCTGAGGTCATCAATGACCTTGGACAGCTGATCGAAGAAACTGCGGCTTCGCAGATCAGCGACAAATACGACTTTATCGATTTTGCCGGTACCTGCCGAGGTCATCTCAAGAAAGCTGTCGATCAGTGCCGGAGGCATATTATCTACACAATAATATCCCTGGTCCTCAAACCAGTCTGCCGCTCTGCTTCTTCCTGCCCCGGACATTCCTGTAATAATTACAACTTTCATAATATTATTATAAACCCTTTGCTGTTATTCAAATCTCACATCGTAGCCTTCGAAAACTTTCAGTTCCTCACAGTCCGGATGCCGGTGTCTGGCATTGATCTCGACCAGAGTATCAGTATCCTCACATGCTTTTGCTACCCTGTGGACATCGATATACGCTTTATCGCCCGGGTGAGTAAGGATATGTATATTGTTGCAGGTAAGCGCTTTGACGATCCTGTCGGTATTCTGCTTTCTGAGACGTTCCTTTGTGCTCTTGCGGCACGGGAACCTGAATGCCAGCCAGTTGCGGATCATGTGGCAGTTAGGCACATAGTGATACCCTGCGTTGACAAAATCAAACAGTCCGAATTCCTCATCGGTAACATCGAGACCGTTCGGAGAGTCAACGATATCCGCTTCGACTCCGAGCAGTATTTTGATGCGCGGAAATCTCTTGGCGGCCTCAGCGATATCCTCCCGGATCTGAGGCAGCTTCTTAAGAGAGAGGCCATAAAAATCCGACGGTCCATGATCGGTTATCGCGATCTCCTTTAGACCTTTTCCGACTGCAGCCGCTACATTTTCAACTACCTTGCCTTTTCCGTGGGCATACAGACCGATCCTTGAATAGATCGTGTGTGTATGATAGTCCCCGGTCAATCTGAATTTTTCTTTTATCTTTTCTATATCCATTTGCTCTATAACTCACAGCCTATGAGTCTGACTTCCGGTTCGAGTGTGATGCCGCTGTTTGCATATACAACATCGCGTACATGTCTCATAACCTCAAGCACATCCTCTGCTGTGGCTCCCCCTGTATTGATCACAAAACCTGCGTGCTTTTCCGAAACCATCGCCCCGCCGCGGCGGTATCCTTTCAGTCCCGCTTCATCGATCAGAGCGGCGGCATATCCCTGA
This sequence comes from uncultured Eubacteriales bacterium, assembly GCA_900317675.1. Classification (GTDB taxonomy): domain Bacteria; phylum Bacillota; class Clostridia; order Peptostreptococcales; family Anaerovoracaceae; genus Crickella. Next base: position 13,945 of record ONHU01000047.1, on the reverse strand, counting down.
GCCGGCCTCTTGAATGTACTGCCCGCGCTCGGGAAGTTCACAGGCTGCTTGGAATTCCGCTTGTCCTGGAGTTCCCTGATCCTGGAAGCGATCTCAGCAGGATCATCTCTGTGAAGTCTGAGGAGTGCGGACAAAACAATCATTCCGCTATCCTCCACCATGCTGTGTCTGTATCCGAAATCCATCTCTTCAGCGGAAAGCTCTGTGATCTGAGAACCGTCAGGCTTCATCAGTCTCACGGAGGTCACTATATCTTTCATCTCTCCGCCGTATGCTCCGGCATTCATGAAAACAGCTCCGCCTACACTTCCCGGGATCCCGCTTGCAAATTCCATGCCCGCAAGTCCGTTTCCTGCCAGAAAAGCGCTGACTGCTGAGAGGAGCTTTGCCGCTCCTGCTCTTACTGTAACGCTGCCGTCAACAGATTCTCCTTCTACAGAAACTGTGTCAAAGCTGCCGCCGAGCCTGATCATGATTCCCTGATATCCATCGTCAGATACAAGAAAGTTTGATCCGTTGCCGATCATCATATATTCAGCATCCTCAGCCGCAGTGCACTTTCCGAGAACAGCCGAGAGTTCCTCTTCATCATTGCATATCACAAGAGCTGCCGCGTTTCCGCCAATCCTGAATGACGTATGTTTAGACATAGGCTCGTCTGCAAGGAATCTGTCTGCAGGAATGATGCCTCTGATTTCTTCTATAAGTCTTTCTGTACCGGGACCGGTATGCTTACCGTTTACGGTCATTGTAGTTTTTCCCCCTGTCTATGAGTTTACGGATCTCCTCTGCTTCGGCATCTGATGTGCTGTCTTTCCTGGAATCCGCCTGGTCGCTTTTTTTCTTTTTGAGTCTGTCAAAGAAGGATCCTTCTTTTTTCTTTTCCGGATTGAGATCGACCTCTCCATCCTCTATTCCGTACTGCTCGAGACTGAAATAGTAAGCAGTATCCGTATTTTTCTCCTTGCGTTTCAGGCTTGCCATCATAAGTTTATCTGCATATCTGTAGATGACAGCAAAGACCGGAACGCCAAGAGCCATGCCGTAAAAGCCGAACAGCCCTCCGCCGACCAGCACTGAGATCAGTACCCAGAAGCTGCTGATCCCGATTGCATTTCCTACGATCTTAGGTCCGATGATATTTCCGTCGATCTGCTGGATAACGATTATGATGATAACGAAATACAAAGCCTGGATCGGCTGCTCCAGCATCAGGATGAATACCGAAGGGATCGCGCCTATGAACGGACCGAAGAACGGGATGACATTGGTCACGCCGACAATAACGCTGATCATCAGCGCAAAAGGAATGCCGAAGATCTTCATCACTATACAGGTCAGCACCCCTATAATGAATGAGTCTATGATTCGTCCTACGATGAACCCGATAAATGTCTCGTTGACAATCGACGCGAATTCGTACAGTCTCGCTTTTCTCTTGGTGCTGCATGTAGCATTGACCATCTTGCGCATGATGGCGAAAAGTCTCTCCTTGTAGTTAAGAAGATAGACCATGATCAGCAGCCCCACAAAGGCATTGGCTACATACTTGACGGCAGTCAGTACGCCGTTGGAAACCATCGTGGCTATGCTGACCGCGTTTCCTGAAAGGATATGTGTCTGTATCCATTCAAGGATCTCGCTGTTTCCCGCATTGGCGATACTATCCACCCAGGTAGCCACCAGAGGGAAGTGCGACAGATGCACCGCGCACCATGCTGACAGCGTTTCCAGTCTCTGCGGCATTGTATTAACCAGATTGACTGCGCTCGCAACTACTTGCGGTACTACAAAATAAACGAAAAGGCCGACGAGTCCTACCACGATCACTACGCAGACAAAAGTCGCTGCAGCTCTGGCTGCGGTCAGTATACGGCGCTTTTCTTCTTTGTCCACTTCAAAATCTTTGGAATCGTCGTGGATGATCATGGCGCCGATGGAAAAGCCTTTCCGTCCCGCTCCTTCAAGCATCTTGCCGTAGCAGGATTTTACGCAGGCGTTATACACAGGGCAGAGGATGAACGCAAAGATACCGCCTATATAAACAGGTGCCAGCGTCTTGTTCTCGAAGCCAATTGAAAAATACGTCTTGTCGACCCAGTGATTGAACAAAACCAGAAAACCACCGCATACGATAAACACGACTGCTGCTTTAAAATAAGGACTTTCCTTGATTTTTCTGAACATTCCGCGCTCACCGCCTCTCTTTACTCTCACCGGCATCTCTGACTGACAGCGTCTGAGCTGCTCTGCCGGGTTATGCCCATAGGTAATATAATCATAGCACAACAAACCCGGATAATACAATTTGACCGGACTTTGAGGGCATGTTTCTCTGAACATATCCGGCAGAAGTTATCCGCAAAAAAACAGCGCAGCCATATCTTTTGCATCTGTTATTTATTGGACTTTTCTTTTGCAAGAAGCGCCGCTCCGTACGCGCCCGCATATCTTCCCAGAGGCATTGCGATAGCTGTTTTGTTCAGCTTTTTGCTGAGAAGTCCGGCAAAGAATTCATTGTTGCTGAATCCGCCGGTAATGATGACCGTATCCTGCAGTTCCTTGCGCTGGACCAGTGTGGCTACCTTGAGCGCAACAGAATCGATAACGCCTGCGGCCAGATCCTCGCGGCTCCTTCCCTCACCCATGTAATTGATGACCTCGGACTCCGCAAACACCGTACAGAGAGAGCTGATTGAGATAGGATTTCCTATCTCAGCAAGTTCAAAGAGCTCCTCGATCGTAAGGCCGAGCCTGTTAGCCATGACCTCGATGAATTTTCCCGTGCCGGCCGCGCACTTGTCATTCATCAGAAAGTCAACAGGTCTCCCGCCGACGACATTAATGTACTTGGTATCCTGGCCTCCGATATCTATGATCGTGCAATCGCGGCCGATCATCTCATATCCGCCTCTTCCGTGGCAGCTGATTTCTGTGATCACATGATCGGCATATTCAACACTGATCCTTCCGTATCCGGTCGCAACGATCTGAGAATCCTCTTCGATCCCGCCGTAGCGCTTTTCGAGATCTTCTTTGATGATCCCGGCTGTTATCTTACTGTTCCAGCCGGTAGGGAGCACCTCAAAAACCGGCTCGCAGCCTTCTTCAAGTACACACACCTTCGATGCGGTGGATCCGATATCGATCCCGATGTATTTTTTAGCCATATCTGTGCCTCGTATTGTCAAAAGTATTGTTGAGCCCGTCTATCGAGAGATAGTTCAGCCCTTTTTCAGCGGAAATCTCTCTGATCTTTTCAACGTCTTCTCCGTGAATCAGAAGAGAGACGCCGCAGCATACGCTGAGCTCCCTCGGAGTCGGGCTGATCTGCGCATAGATCCCGCTGCTCTTGAGCGTGCGGTACATTGCAGTCGCATCCGTATGATTCTGAAATAAAACGTAATAGTGTAAGAATTCCGCCATAGCGAGCTTATTGTATCATAAATATCTGTTTTTCCGAAACAATGGGACGGAATATTGTTCCGCCCCATTTGTTCCTGTGTCTCCGTACAGTATCAGTGCAGGATGTGTACTGATTAGCCGAGCATTTCGATGAATGCGCCGATTCTTGTCTTGAGCTGCTGAGCATCGTTGTCAGTGTAGTCTGTCTCAAGACCGAGGAATGGGATGCCTTCTGCCTTGCATCTTTCCTCGAGGCTTCTTCCCTCGATGTCATAGGTCTGGCAGAACATGAGGTTAACATCGATAACTCCGTCTGCTTTGCTTTCCTTAGCCAGTCTGATAACGTCATCAGCTCTTGCTGTGTTAGGAGTGAAGCATGCGCAGTTGATGCTCATGTATCTGTTGGCGATGTTCTGGATCATTTCGTCAACTGTAGCTCCGCTCTCGTCTACCTGGTTCTCGAAGTATCTTGTACCTGTGCAGGTCTCTTCGCATACTACTACGCCGCCGCTTGTCTCAACGAGGTTGTGCAGTTTCCAGTTAGGAATAGCCATTGGAGTTCCGGAGATGAGGATTCTCTTCTTGCCGGCAGCAACACTGACTCCGTCAGCAACTCTCTTGTCGAGCTCATCACAGAGCTTGTTGACCATAGCTGTGAATCTTGCCGGATCATCATAGTAAGCAATCTGGCTGATCAGCAGTGTGTCTGTTCCGGAAATAGGAACGTTCTCATTTCTTCTGAGCTTGTAGAGTCTCTCAAGAGCAGCTCTCTTGGCATTGATCAGCTTGATAGCCTCAGCCAGCTTTTCAGCTGTAACTTCGGTTCCTGTCTCCTTCTCAACAAGTGCCTTAAGATCCTTGATCTCATCAGCCCACTTCAGATAATCTTTTTCTCTCTTCATCTGAGGCAGGTCCATGATGTGCATAGGTACGTCTGTGCCGAGGATCTCATATGCCTTCTTCTTGCCGTCGCAGGTGTTCTCACCGATATATACGTCAGCCAGTCTGTAGAACGGGCAAGTCTTGTCGAATCTTGCGCCGAGCATAGCCTTGATCAGCGGGCATGTATTTGCAGGAAGATATCTCTCACCGCCAGGTACCCAGAACTGTGAGCCTGCGCAGAGACCTGTAGCGATTGCTCCTGCTGCTACGATGACTTCATCAGGTACATAAGCGCAGAATGTGCCGAATACCTTGCCGCCGTTCTTTCTGAACTCTACGAGCTCAGCCGGTCTGAGTCCGTGAACATCAGCAAGAACCATGTCAAAATAATCCATAGCTTCAGGTCTGTTCTCCTGAGACATAAATACGTCGCCGATTGCTCCCGGAAGTACAGCGCACAGCATATCGTGCATCTCGAGGTTCATTCCAAGATCAGCCCACATTTTTTGATTGTCTGCCATAATTTTTTCTCCCTTTTTTCTTAAGCATAAAGATAAATCCTGTCCCGGCGCGAACCAATCAGAGCCGCGCAAAACAGGAGTTTTCAGACTACTTAAATTTTACTATCATAAAAAGAACGGGCAAAATAGAATTAACACATTTTGCCCGATCCAGTTATTGATAATACTTATAGGATGCGCCGGTGCATCAGTCGGTATTACAGACCTTCAGTCGAGAAGAGCTTTTCTCCCAGCTTTTTCCCTTCCGCTTCTGTACAGCCGTATATGTTTTCTTCCTCATCCATGAGTCCATAGTGTACTACGACTTCCTGCGCCGGGTCATACTGCGGATCTTCAAGACCCTCATTGAGGAACTCTATCGCCAGTGTCATCAGGTAGTTTAACTGTTCTTCCTCTGACATTGCCATGTATCCCTGAGGATCTTCCATGACTTTTTCCATGAGCTTGTTCTGGAAATCTTCTCCCAAAGCATCGAAAGCTCTCATAGGCTCGATGGACACAGTAACGTCATAGCCTCCGTCTTCGGATTCAACAGCATCAGTTACGGTGTATTTCGCTTTTGAGAACGCCGTGACCATGTAGTCTTTCAGACCGGCTTTGACCTCATCGTTCAGTGCAGATTCCTGAGCGAGTTCATCGATGATTTCATCTATAGCTTTATCGCGAAGTTCTGTTTCCTTGCCTTCCTCGATATCTGCGATCTCGACCGAGTGATCATAATCACCGGTACACATAACATCCAGAACTGCCTGAACATAATTCTTCGCGTCATCTGCTGTCGGTTTTTTTGGTCCGCAGCCGGCAAGCGCTATCACCAATGCTGCTGCAAGCATTACGACGATTGCCAGTTTTTTCAGGTTCTTGTTCACGTGGTCTCCCCCTTTCGTTCTCTACGCGCCAGTCTTGACTTTTCTTCTCTTGATTTTCTGAGTTGTTGTCTTCTCGAATGGTTCGGTTCTGAGATATACTTGCTTTATACGTTTATATTTCGGCATTTCAGCACTGATGTTTTCGATTTCCGCATCTGCAATAGCCTGGATTTCTTCTGCGCTCTTACCTTTGAGTTCTGCAGCTTCAGGATCATAGACGACATGCGCTACGAGTCGGTAGTCATCACCTTCCTTCTCTCCCATAACTACATTCTCGGCTACATATGGGATCTTGTCTATCAGTGCCTCTATCTCTTCCGGATAGATGTTTTTGCCGTTCTTCAGCACGATGACATTTTTCTTGCGTCCTGTCAGGAAGATGTAGTCTTCCTCATCGATGCGGGCAAGGTCACCAGTATTGAACCAGCCATCCACAAAGACCTCTCTGTTAGCCTCCTCATCATCAAGATATCCCTTCATGATGTTAGGACCTCTCGCGAAAAGTTCGCCGATTCCGTTTTCATCAGGCTCATTGATCTTGACCTCAACACCCGGCATGGCGTGTCCTACCGAACCCGGCTTGCGGAAGAAATAGCTCTCAGACGCGATCGTCGGAGAAGTCTCCGTAAGTCCGTAACCCTGAACTGTAAGGATCCCGAAATCTGTCGCGTACTCAAGGATCTTAAGATCAAGCGCAGCCGCGCCGCTGATGAGGAATCTGAGCTTGCCGCCGAGTCCGTCTATGACATCCTTGAATATCTTGCGTCTGACATCGATGCCTACTTTCATCAGAGCCTTGGATATCTTGCGTCCTGTCTCGAGCTTTTTGAGTTTTCCTTCTTTTTCTGCTGTCTTGAGCACCTTGTTGATCATCGACTCAATAATCAGAGGCACACAGAAGAAGGCGCTTACTCCGTATTCCTGCAGCTCCTTCTGTACGTATTTGAGTCCGCTGCAGAATACATTGGTGCAGCCGTTGCTTATGAACATAAGGACGCCCTGGTTCCCGAACGCGTGATGGAGCGGCAGCAGTATCATCTCAACGTCATCCTCGTAGATCGGCTCTACTTTTCTCATGGCTGCGATCGTAGAAGCGATATTTCTCTGTGTCAGCTGCGCTGCTTTTGCGTCAGCTGATGTGCCTGACGTAAAGAGGATGATATCTACAGCATGCTTGTCTATCACCTTGAATTCAGGCTTGTACTGCTTGATCATTGCAGCCAGCTCAGGCATCTTTTCCTGTGTGAAATCGCTCATAGGTATAAGTGTTTCAACTGTGATACCTTCATGCTTGATGATGCTTTCGAAATCCATCTTAAGGCTGTCGTCGTAAATGATGGCGTCAGCTTTGCATTTGATCAGAGAGTTGATGATCTCTTCTTCCGGAAGGCCCTTGTCGAGCGGAACTACGACTCCGACATTGATGACGACTGCATAATATGCCACCAGCCACTGATAGGAGTTTGGTCCGATTACTACAATTCTCTTGCCTTTCAGGCCCTTGCTGATCAGATATGCTCCGAGAGCATCCAGATCCTCGCGGAACTTTTTGTATGTGATCTCTGTTTTGGTCTTTCTGTCTGCGCTTTTGTAGATGAACCCGGTATTCTTACCGTACTTGTCAGCCACAAAATCCATGATCTCTTTGAGATCCTGGAATTCTATGTCATATTTACATTTATACTTTCTCATATGTTGATTTCTCCCTCTCAAATATTCACACATCAAACACTAACACACTAAAACCAGCGTTCGTTTCAGCGCTGTATATGTCTACCTCATGAAATACTCCTGAGCGCAAAAACTACCCGGGAAGTATGTGAATATTGTAATTATTTTACCAAATACACCGATTAATGACCACACTCTGTTCAAAATAAAAACAACTGCTTTCACAGTTGTTTCTCAAGTTCCGGGAAGATCCCGAGACTTCGTTTCAGTATCCCGTGAACGAATGCTATCATCGTTCCGTAATTCGTGATAGGTATGTTCTGATCAGCGGCGTTCTTCGCTCTTGAGCTGACTTCGCGCTCACTGAGCATGCATCCGCCGCAGTGTATGACCATGGCATACGGACTCAGGTCCTCAGGGAATTCAGTTCCGCTCACGGTCTTAAATCTGAGGTCCTTTCCGGTATATTCAAGCAGCCACTTAGGGATCTTGACCGACCCTATATCCCCACACTGCCTGTGATGTGTGCATCCTTCTGCGATCAGCACGGTATCTCCGTCTCTGAGAGATGATATCGCGGATACCCCCTTTACAGCTTCATCCAGAAGGCCTTTGTATCTGGCCATCAGAATCGAAAAAGATGTAAGAGGGACATCGGCAGGTATGATGCGGTCTACCTTGCCGAAGACCTGGCTGTCGGTGATGACGAGATCAGGACGGTGCCCGAGTTTCTCCAGTGTTTCCGCAAGTTCAGTGTCCCTTGTGACCAGCGCAGCTGCCCCGGTATCGAGGATGTCCCTGATCGCCTGCTGCTGAGGAAGTATCAGCCTGCCTTTCGGAGCAGCCTTGTCGATCGGTACGACCAGTATGATCAGATCTCCCGCGTTTATTTTATCTGCGACCAGACGCTTATCGCTTCCGTCCGGTTTCATGGACGCGATCTTTTCCTTGAGCTCATGGATGCCTGCACCTGTAAGAGCGCTGACGTACATCACGCCGCTCTCAGAGCAGGAATCTGCCAGATCGCTTTTATTGAACACGGTGATATATGGTATCTTCTTTTCTTCAAACAGTGCTGTAAGCTCTCTGTCACAATCCTTTAAGCCTTCTGCGGCATCGACGATTAGCACCGCGATGTCTGTTTTATTGAGGATCTGACGCGTCCTTCTCACACGGAGCTCTCCGAGGCTCCCCTCATCGTCAAAACCGGGAGTATCTATGATTACGACAGGTCCGAGCGGCAGCAGTTCCATAGCCTTGCTCACCGGGTCTGTAGTCGTGCCGCGCACCTCGGAAACAACAGAAAGCTCCTGCCCGGTCACAGCGTTGACCACGCTGGATTTACCCGCATTCCTGCGGCCAAAGAATCCGATATGCACCCTTTCTCCCGAAGGAGTCTGATTCATTCCTGCCATTTCCTGTCTCCCGCAAACGCTCCTGCCGGCTGTGCCTTACTCTTTGATGAGCCAGCGATACCCATACGGCTCAAGCCAGTATTCCATGGTGCGTCCTTCGCCTGTGATAACGTTTCCTTCAGCATCCTTCAGATCGCGCCATTCTCCGTTTTCGAATTCTGCCCTTGCATATTCAGATGAGAAATTGAAAACTGCCATCAGAGTTTTGTCTGCGTACTTGCGCATGATCCCGAGGACTCTGTCATCGCCTGTATTGACGGCGTACATCTCTGCGTCAGAGCGGAATACTTCGTTTGATTTCCTGATACGGATCAGTTCCGCGAGTCCGCCGAATACAGCTGCTGTAACGCTTCCTTCATTCTTTCTCTGCTCTGCCAGATCCCAGTCAAACTTTCCCCTGTGTATATATCTGCTGTCTTCAGCCTTCTTAGGGTCATCGTGATAGCTGTAGTCATTGAGCATGCCGATCTCATCTCCGCTGTACAGCACCGGTATGCCCTTCAGGGTGAACATAAGAGCGTGAAGCATCATATCTGCTGCCAGGCCTCTTTTGACGCCGTCTTCATTTCTCTCGTAGAGAGCGGATTCTATTCCGCACAGCGACGCCGTAGTTCCGCAGAGCCTCGCGTCCCTCAGGACTTCGGAATCATTGTAGAGTTCTCCGCGGGCCGGACTTCCCGGCCATCTGCCTGTGAACCAGTCGTTGAGGTATTTCTTGTGAGGCGCTTCCTGCATACCGAACCACCCGAGGTAACCGTAATCAAGGCCCCAGCCTATATCATCATGGCATCTGAGATAGTTCTGGAACAGACAGTTGTCCGGAAGCATCTCAAGCTGCTCGAGCTGGTGGCGCAGGAGTTTGACGTCTCTTGTAGCGAAGGTGTTCCATATCGTGCACATCGTCGTTACATTATAGAGCATATCGCATTCCGGCTTTTCCGGCGTGCCGAAATACGGAACGACTTCCTTTGGCTCCATCACGACTTCTCCCAGGAGGAGAACACTCGGACATACGATCCTGCAGGCGAGATTCATCATGCGCACCAGAATGTGGACCTCCGGAAGATTGCGGCAGTTGGTGCCAAGCGACTTCCAGATGTACGGAACAGCATCCAGTCTCACAATATCCACGCCCCTGTTAGCCAGATACAGAAGGTTGTCGGTCATGTCATTGAAGACCATCGGGTTGGCATAGTTGAGATCCCACTGGAATGGATAGAACGAGGTCATCACGATCTTGCCGCAGTCGTCAAGATATGTATAATTGCCCGGAGCTGTTTCCGGGAATACTTCCGGCAGATACTTTTCGTACTGGTTAGGAATGTCCCAGGTATCATAGAAGAAGTACCTGTCCATCGCGCCCTGGTCGCCTTTTCTCGCTGCTTTTGCCCACTCATGTTCCTCGCTGGTATGGTTCATGACAAAATCCAGGCACACCATGATACCTCTGCGGTGGCAGTCGCCTGTCAGTTTCTCAAGGTCATCCATTGTGCCCAGATCAGGTCTCACCTTGCGGAAATCTGAAACAGCATATCCTCCGTCGCTCTTGCCTTCAGGTGAATCCAGAAGAGGCATCAGGTGCAGATAGCTTACCCCGCACTCCCTGAGATACGGCAGTTTTTCGCTCACCCCGTTCAGATTTCCGGCAAAATTCTCAGTATAAAGCATCATTCCGAGCATTTTCTGAGACAGCTTCCCGTCCGGATCCTGCAGGCTTGCATTGTCTCTTCTGCGAAGAGACTGCTTTCTGTCTCTGTACGCTTTCCTGAGAAGCCCCAGGAAATATTCATATGCGTTTTCATCATCGTAGAGCCCGAGGTAGAGTTTCCTGAGCTCGGTCCCGTATTGTTCAAGCCTTGTGTCAAATGCGTTCTTAGCCATTTTCTTACCTGCTTTCAAAAGGGTATCATTTCAGTTCATCAGCAAACGGCATAGCCGGGATGGCTCCGCGTCTAGAGCAAGTCAGAGACGCTGCCTTGTTGGCATATGTGACCATATTTCTGAGTTCCTCTTCATCAAGATCGCTGAGGAGATGCTCTCTGCCGGCGATCTGCGCGAGCATAGCGCCAAGGAAGGTGTCTCCTGCGCCGTTGGTATCAGCAACCTTTACTCTGAATCCCGGAACTACGCCGGCAAAGCTTCCGTGTCTTGCGAACACGCCCTGTGATCCCAGTGTCACAAGCACAAGAGACGGTCCCTGATCGCTGAGTATACGGCTTCCCTCTTCAAAATCTTCCGTACCTGTCAGCATCAGCATCTCTTCGTCAGATACCTTGAGGATATCTGCGAGCGGGATCAGGACTTTCATCATCTCTATTGCAAGATCCTCGCTTTCCCATAGCGCAGCGCGGTAATTAGGGTCGTAGCTTATGAGAGCTCCTCTTTCCTTTGCGTAATTCACTGCAGCCTCACATGCCTCTCTTGCAGGCATTGTCGTAAGAGAAAGCGATCCTACATGCAGTATCAGAGGAAGTTTCTCCAGAGCAGAAATCGCTTCATCCGCTGTCAGCTGCGTATCGGCTCCCGGAGTGCGGTAAAAGGCGAACTCTCTTTCGCCCCTTTCATCCACAGATACAAGAGCCATAGTAGTAGGGATATCCTCGCATCTGAACAGTCCTGTTACATCAACACCTTCTTTCCTGAGTGTCTCCGTCAGGCTGCGGCCGAACGCGTCATTTCCCACCTTGCCGATAAAAGCTGTCTCAGCTCCGAGTCTTGCTGCAGCGACTGCAACATTGGCCGGTGCCCCGCCCGGATAAGCTGTGAATCTGCCGTTACCGAGTTCATCTGTGCCGTTCTGCGTCATATCTATGAGCAGTTCGCCGAGAGTACATATTTGCTTCATAGTGTTTTACCTCAATTACTGCGATCTATTCTGATTCGGCCAATGTATATGCCGTCATGTCCATCAGAGCTTCCCCTTCTGCCCTGAACCGTATTTCTTCAGCAGACAAGTCAGTATAGAAAGTAAGCGACATTGTCTGTTCTCCGTCGTTAATGAAAATTTCTGCGCTCCACTTGTCGAGGATGATCCTCAGACTGAGTCTCCCCCTGCGGTCACTGACCTTGATCGTCCTCCTGGCCGGGATGCTTTCAACCAGTCCGCTGTGGCTTCTGTCTATAGTTATAACCGATTTTTCCGGATCATACCATAGTTCTGTGTAATGATTCTCATCAGCAGCGAATCTCATTCCGGCGCCTTTGCATTTGCGCCTGGTTTTGATATCCAGACTGATGTCTTTGCACCTGCCGCTGATGCCCGGGATCCTGATCCATATCGGAGCGAGCTCCAGTCCTTTCCACACGTCTCTGTCCGTCCGGTATGCTTCCAGCTCGCTGACAGGCCACTGGATCAGCCTGTCGCCCTTGAGGCTCAGTTCCCTTGGTATGCTCATCTGTCCGAAGAACCTGCTTTCCCTGCGTCCGTTGGATTCGGTATTGCCGGTCCTCGGATCCTGCATCCAGCCTATCATGACTTTTCTGCCGTCATTCATAGTCAGGACCTGCGGAGCATAGAAATCAAGTCCTGCGTCAACCGGGTCGTATCTGAATCTCCCGGCCCTATCCTTGTCCGGGATGAATGTCTCACTCTTTTCGTCATAGCGGCCTGTAATGCAGCAGACATTGTTGCCCTGCGGAAATCTGATGGAGCCGACAGCTTCTCCTTCTTCGGCCTGCATATCCATAGGGCTTGCGATGAGGATGTGTTTTTTCCCAAGCGTAAAGAAGTTAGGACATTCCCACATGACTCCGATCTTGCGCTCATCCTCAAAAAACACCTTGCCGCTGCCCCAGTGGATCCCGTCGTCACTGCTGTACATCAGCAGGTAGGTGCCGCCCTCGCTCGTTTCGGTCCTGCCGCATGCCGCAAGAGCTCTGTAGGTCCCGTCTGAAGCTTTCCAGATATACGGATCCCTGAATTCATAAGGATCGGCGTCTTCCGGCAGATCCTCTTTCGAGATAACCGGATTGCCTTCGTATTTGTGGTACTCCCCGTCACTTTCAAGGATGGCCAGATTCTGAGTCTGGAGCCATCTTCCCTTGCCGGTCGGATCCTCTGAACTGTCTCCGCAGCCGGTATAGATCAGCATATGCCTTCCGTCTGCAAGCGTTACCGCGGATCCGGAAAAGCAGCCTGCTTTGTCATATTCTGTATCCGGAGCCATAGCAGCAGGCAGGTATTTCCACCTGATAAGGTCTCTGCTTATCGCATGTCCCCAGTGCATCGGACCCCAGTAAGTACTGTATGGATGATACTGATAAAACAAATGATAAGTCCCGTCATAAAAGGACAGTCCGTTAGGATCGTTGAGCCATCCCGTGCGAGCTGTAAAGTGGCAGACAGGGCGGTCTTCATCTTTTACGGAGGCCTCCTGCGATGCTTCGTATTCTCTTGCTTTAGCCAGTTCTTTACTGATCATATGTACGACCTCACTTCACCCTGCATATATCCATCTGAACAGCAGGATAGTCGCCTGTAAGGCAGACGAATGTATATCCGTTCTCCATAAGAGCGCTTCCCAGGCATTCAAATTCACCGCCGACAGAGTACACTCCGTCAGGCGAAAGCCCCTTTAATTTTACATGCACGGGAGCCGCATTCGCAAGCGGATCTGTCACAACTATACTGAGCAGGCATCGGTTCTGATCCGCGCTGACATACTCCCAGCAGAAGTAATGACTGCTTTCCTCCAGACCGCTCAGACGATAGTGCCGTCCTTCGCGGATGAGGTCTTCGATCTGCCTGTATCTGCTGATCTGCTCTTTGATCTCACTGCATTCCTCATCAGTCAGCTTCGTCAGATCAAGTTCATACCCGAATGCGCCTGTCATAGCGGCAGCAGCTCTTGTGGACAGTGTCGTCCTGCGTCCGGTCTGATGATTCGGAGAAGCGCTGACATGCGCTGCGATCGCTGTCGAAGGATATCCGAAAGAGGTCCCGTACTGGATCTTCAGTCTGGAGATCGGGTCTGTATTGTCAGAGCACCATATCTGAGGGAAGTAGTAAAGCATTCCGGCATCGAAGCGCCCGCCGCCGCCGGCGCAGCCTTCGAACAGGACGTGAGGGAATGCATTGCTCAGCCTTTCACAGAGCTCATAGAGCCCCAGATAATAGCGGTGAGGAACCTCGCCCTGTCTCTCAGCAGGCATGGAGTGAGAGTACACATCTGATAGCGGTCTG
>ONHU01000075.1 GCA_900317675.1 uncultured Eubacteriales bacterium | reverse complement strand
GCAGTGATCTCGTTGATGTAAGCAAAGGAGTATAAAATGAACACTTTGAAGGTTGCCTGCATACAGCAGAAGGTCAAAAAAGACAAGTACGACAACATAGAGCAGCTGGCTGAGATCCTGGGAAGCGGTCAGACAGAGGGCGCTGATTTCATAAGCCTGCCGGAAATGTGGAACTGTCCTTATAAAACAGAACTCTTTCCTGAATACGCTGAGCCTGAGCAGGGCGACACCTGGCTTGCTATGTCGGTTCTGGCCAGAAAAAATAACGCCTACCTTGTAGGCGGATCTATTCCTGAGCTCGACAGCGAGGGGAGGGTATATAATACCTGTTATGTTTTTGACCGCAGCGGAAATCAGATAGGGAAGCACCGCAAGGTACATCTCTTCGATATATATGCTCACGGGGAGCAGGTCTTCAAGGAATCAGATACTCTGACCGGAGGAGACAGCTTCAGTACGTTTGATACAGAATTCGGCAGGATGGCAGTAAATATATGTTTCGATATCAGATTCCCTGAAAGCGCAAGGATCCCTGCGCTGGCAGGCGCTAAGGTAATATTCAATCCTGCTGCATTCAACATGACTACAGGACCGGCGCACTGGGAACTCGGTTTCCGCCAGAGAGCTGTTGAAAACCAGATCTTCATGGTCGGGACATCTGCGGCGCGGGATCCTGAAGCAGGATATGTTGCTTACGGACATTCGATCATAACAGATCCGTGGGGTGAGATCGTGATGCAGATGGATGAAAAGCCGGGGGTAACTGTTACGGAGCTTGACCTCGGCCGGATTGACAAGATCAGAGCAAAGCTTCCGCTGATGAGCGCGCGCAGAACAGACATATATGAAATAAATGTAAAATAGTTGCACTAAAACGTTTTAGGTGGTATTATCCAGCTGTAGGTTGGGACGATACATCTGCCCCCTTTAAGAAGACAGGAGGAAACAGGATGGCTACTAATAAATCAGGAATGAAACCGGGAAAAGGTTTACAGAACGCAGGCAGAAGACCGGACGGTGATCTGGGACAGTCACTTCTGGCTATTCTCGGATTAGGTGTTGCAGGAAGCATCGCACTCGTAGGCGGAGCAGTCAAGCTCGGAGAGAAGATGCTGGATCTGCAGGTAAAAGCATATGAGAAAATTGAGGCAGAGCGCGAATCTTTCAAAAAGGAAGTAATGGAAGCGACTGCCAATGATATGGAGTTCGGTGTAGATCCCGATGCTCCGGAAGAATAATAATAAGGAAAGAGAGGAATTAATAGATGTTTGACAGTATTATGACGATGGTCCAGTCAGCTCAGGATTCAGGAGCTAATTACACACTGGACATCATGAGCATCGCTGCAGTCGTTGGTATGTGGAAGATGCTCGAGAAGGCAGGTGAGCCGGGCTGGTCAGCCCTGATCCCATTCTACAATATGTATAAGTTCTGCGGTGCAGTCATGGGCAATCCATGGTACTGGCTCAGATTTTTCGTGTTTATCATCCCGATCATCGGCTGGATCGCAGGCCTTTACTTTATGTATGAGATGGGCAAGGCTACTGCGAAGGCCTTCGGAAAGCCTGAAGGATGGGCATGGGGATATCTCCTGCTCACCGGAATCTTCTACTGCATTACAGGCTTTGACCAGTCTGAGTACTATGGTCCTTACGGCGTTAGCGACAACAGAACCGCTCAGGCAAAGCAGTCCAAGACAGTCAGCTTTGATGTAGTTAAAAACCAGCCTGCAAGAGCTGAGGAGCCGCAGGTCAGACCGGCAGAGACCGTAGAGCCTGTAACACCGGTCGAACCAGTGACACCGCTGGAAAATGCAGCACCTAAGGCTGAGGAAGTAGAGTTCATATTCGATCAGCCTGAAGAGTAAAGTAATACTGATCCAATCAAAAGAGACCGTACCGGAAGGTACGGTCTCTGTTCTTTTGATATCAGACATGAGAATCATCATTCGTTCTCGTAGTCTTCGATTTTGTTTTCGGAGTTGTCATTTACAAACCTGCAGATCGCGACATAGGTGTCGTGCGATATGACATGCTCTATCTTGCACGCATCCTCCTCGGCTGTTTCAGAATCTACACCGAGGATCTCAAGAAAAGATCTGAGGGCTTTATGCCGTTCATAGATACGCGTAGCAATCTTGCGTCCCGGAGGGGCAAGTGTGATAGGCCCGTTAGACTCCATGTTGATGTATCCGCTTTCCTTGAGGCGCTTGACCGCATAAGAAACACTCGGTTTTGTGACACCCAGATGCTTAGCTATATCAATGGAGCGGATATAGCCGTATTTTTCTTCAAGGATAAGCATCGTTTCAAGATAATCTTCTGCTGATTGCTGGATTTTCATGATATTTCCCCTTTTCTTCCACAATTAGAACCATATCATATTCAGGGGGGCTGCCGCAAGATGAAGACGATACATAAATATGAATATTGTACTATTGAAAGTACATGAGCAACTGTGCTAAACTACGCATTGTAGAGCAATGAACGAAAGTCTGTATTATGACAAGGCTTTTCATTGCGGTTTTCTAATAACAGAGAGGAGATATAATTATGGCAAAATGGGTTTGCAGCGTATGCGGATACGTTCATGAAGGCGATACTCCACCGGCACAGTGCCCTGTATGCAAGGTACCTGCAGAGAAGTTCATCAAGCAGGATGATGAGATGACATGGGCAGCTGAGCATGTAGTAGGCGTAGCACAGGGTGTTGATCCTGAGATCATCGAGGATCTCAGAGCTAACTTCAACGGTGAGTGCTCCGAAGTCGGTATGTATCTTGCTATGTCAAGAGTAGCATACAGAGAAGGCTATCCTGAAATCGGCGAGTACTGGAAGACAGCAGCTTTCGAAGAAGCTGAGCATGCTGCTAAGTTCGCAGAGCTTCTCGGCGAAGTTCTGACAGACAGCACCAAGAAGAATCTCGAGATGAGAGTAGAAGCTGAGAACGGCGCTACACTCGGAAAGACAATGCTTGCTAAGAAGGCAAAAGAGCAGGGACTCGACGCTATCCATGACACAGTTCACGAGATGGCAAGAGACGAGGCAAGACACGGCAAGGCATTTGCTGGACTTCTGAAGAGATACTTCGGCTAATAGTCACAGGCTGATAGACCAAAGCTTTCAATGAAGAGGTTGGAGATTGATTCTCCGGCCTCTTTTTCTTATGCAGGAGAGCCGATAATTCCGGTCAATGAAAAAGCAGCGGGATGGTATGACCTCGCTGCTCTCTCGATCTCTCATTATTATCTTGCTAATCTTCTGTAACTATCTCTGATGCCGCATTCTTTCTGATGCTTTCTATGCCGTTCATGCAGCTCTTTTTGGACTTGTATCCCTCACCTGTAGCGATAATCTGACCATTTCTTGCTTTCAGACGGAAGCGGAATTCGCCGGCTTTGTCGAGATATACTTCGAATTTCGGGTGCTTGCATACTTCATATCCCTCTAAAGTCTGATCTTCCACTGCAGCCAGAGGAGCGTTGATCATAACGCTTCTGATCCCGTTCATGCATGCAGCTTTTGATGCGTAGACTTCTGAGTTGGCGATGACCTCGCCGTTGGATGCCTTAAGATCGAATTATATTCCGGTCTTAGTCTTCTTCACAACATATTTACCCATAACGGCCCCTTTCCGTAATATCAGATGAATTGTCCGAATTCTTGTATAATTATATCACAATTGGGGAAATAGAATAACAAAAGATGCGATCCAGAAGTGAAATTGTTAAAAAAATGCTCAAAGAAAGACCCTATCGCCTTAGAGGTGGGGGCGTCAACCTCTGTTATAGAGCAATGAGACCTGGTAGCTATTCTATCCTCTTCACTATGTTGCGGAAGTATGTCACAGCAGCGTACTTGTAAACACAGACCCTTTTGGGTATCATTTCCAATAGAACAGATATCATCAGGCAATGGAGTAAGTATTAAATGAACGATCTGAACATGATAACAGATATAGATATCATCGGAGTCCAGATAGACTTCGGCGCCGCTCAGAAAGGCGTTGCGATGGGTCCGCTGTCGATCAGATACGCCGGGCTGAAACCTTCATTGAGGCAGCTTGGCTACAGAGTCAGGGACAAAGGCGATATCATTCCGCCGGAGGACGGAATGAGTCTGCGCAATATGATCAGATTTGAACAGGTCAACGCTACGAACAGACAGCTCTATGATGCAGTGGCAGATACACTCCGCGAAGGTCATTTCCCTCTCGTTCTGGGAGGGGATCACAGCATAGCGGCAGGTAGTGTTTCCGCTGTGGCAAAACACTACGAGCCCCAGGGTGAAATAGGGATCATCTGGATCGACGCGCATGGAGACTGGAATGATGACAAATCGACCATAAGCGGGAATATGCACGGGATGCCTTACTCTGCGTTGTGCGGGTGGGGACCTTCAAGCATGGTGGACTTCGGGCAGTCCCCGCACTTTGTTCCTACTGCGCACTGTGTCCAGGTCGGCGGTCATGATTTTGACAAGGCTGAAGCGAAGCGCATGAAGGATGCCGGAATGAATGTCTTCACGATGAACGAGATCGATACACGCGGGATGCATGATGTCATGAAAGAGGCCATCAGGATCGCAGGCGAGGGCACGGTCGGGATCCATCTTAGCTTTGATGTCGATGCGATCACTCCGGAATACGCACCGGGCACAGGCACGCCTGTGCCGAACGGGATCACGGCCAGAGAGGCTTTTCTGGCAGTTGAGATGCTCGCTGAATCCGGCAGACTGATCAGTATGGATCTTGTCGAGGTCAATCCTATACTTGACGAGAGAAACAAGACCGGGATCCTGGCATCGGAACTAATTCAGCTGGCGCTCGGCAAAAAGGTTTACTAGGCGCACCCGGGCAGACAATACCGGAGCAAAAATCACCAGACAACATCCTTGAGGAGCTGAAAGGCTTGAAAAGGGTGTTTTCTTTTCGCGTAGGGTTTATCCGTAAACCATTTGCTGACCGGGGGTCATGAGTGTACCGACACTATATATTGTGGTCAAAAAAGAAAAATCTTAAAATTTGTAACAATATATTGACATTATTGAAAGCGCTGACTACAATATGTAGTGTTCGAAGAATGAGAAACCAAAAGAACAGAAAACAGACTGAAAAGAAGGAAAGAACAGAGAAATGAATACGATCATCAAAAGAGACGGAAAGGAAGTACAGTTCGACGAGTCCAAGATCTTCAACGCTATATATGCTGCCAATAAAGCAGTAGACGGCGAGAAGATGACCAGCATTGACTTCACATACCTGACCAAGAAGGTTATCGAGCAGCTCGACGGAGAGACATGCACCGTAGAACAGGTGCAGGACGTTGTAGAGCGTATGCTTATCAGATACGACTATGAGAAGACCGCCAAGGCCTACATCCTGTATCGTGCTGAGCATGCCAAGATCAGAGAAGCAGAGTCGGATCTGATGAACATCTATAACGAGCTGACATATTCTTACTCTAAGGATGCAGACATCAAGAGAGAGAATGCCAATATCGACGGCGACACCTCCATGGGCACCATGCTCAAATATGGTTCGGAAGGCGCCAAGTACTTTGTAGACAACTATGTTCTTCCAAAAGATATAGCAAAAGCTCACATCAACGGTGACATCCACATCCACGACAAGGACTTCTACATGCTCACCGAAACATGCTGCCAGATCGACCTGATCAAACTGTTCAAAGACGGCTTCTGCACAGGTCACGGATATCTCAGAGAGCCGCAGTCGATCATGAGCTACGCATCACTCGCATGCATCGCGATCCAGGCTAACCAGAATGAGATGCATGGAGGACAGTCAGTACCTAACTTTGACTACTCAATGGCTCCGGGCGTTGCAAGGACTTACAAGAAAGAGTACTTTTCAGCTCTGACAGAGATCATCGCGGCTAAGCTCAACGTACCTTATGCAAGCGCTAAGGGAATCGCTGAGAAGATCAAAGCGGAAGCTCCGGATCCGACAATCAGCAATACAAGAACTTACGGTGAAGAACTCGGAAAGTGGTACGACAATGCTGACAATACATTCGGCATTGACAGATCCGTACTGATCCGCTGCAATGAGCAGGCCGGCGAGGCTGCATGGGCAAGAACCGACAAGATGACCTATCAGGCGATGGAGGCTCTGATCCACAACCTCAATACGATGAATTCAAGAGCAGGAGCGCAGGTTCCGTTCAGCTCGGTCAACTTCGGAACAGATACATCCCCGGAAGGACGTATGGTCAGCAAGAATTTCCTTCTGGCTACAGAAGCAGGACTCGGAAACGGTGAGACTCCGATCTTCCCGGTATCCATCTTCAAGGTTAAGGAAGGCATCAACTTCAACGAGGGCGACAGAAACTATGACCTCTTCAAACTCGCGATCAGATGCAGCGCCAAGAGGCTCTTCCCGAACTTCAGCTTCCTCGATGCGCCGTTCAACAAGAAATTCTACAAAGAAGGCGACTACAACAGTGAAGTTGCTTACATGGGATGCCGTACAAGAGTCATGGCTAACCACTATGATCCGACCAAGGCAGTAGTCTGCGGAAGAGGAAACCTCTCTTTCACATCGATAAACCTGCCTAGACTCGGCATCGAGGCAAACAGAGACTTTGACGTTTTCTATAAGAAACTCGACAGCATGCTTGAACTCGTTGCGAGACAGCTTCTTCACAGATTCCGCATCCAGTGCACCAAGAAGGGGCGCAACTATCCGTTCCTTATGGGACAGGGAATCTGGATCGATTCCGATAATATCGGACCTGATGACAGTGTTGCTGAGATCCTCAAGAACGGAACACTTTCTATCGGCTTCATCGGCCTTGCAGAGACAATGAAGGCTCTCACCGGCAAGCATCACGCAGAAAGCGAAGAAGTCAGGAAGAAGGCATTTGAGGTTATCAAGCATATGAGAGACTTCTGCGACAGGAAGAGTGTTGAGACAGGTCTCAACTTCACACTTCTTGCTACGCCGGCAGAAGGACTTTCGGGAAGATTTGTCAAGATCGACAGAGAGAAGTACGGAAAGCTCGAAGGAATCACTGACAGAGATTACTACACCAACTCATTCCACGTTCCTGTATACTATCCGATCGGCGCGTTTGAGAAGATCGCAATCGAGGCACCGTATCATGATCTGACTAATGCAGGACACATCAGCTATGTAGAGCTCGACGGCGACACAGCCAAGAACCCTGAGGCTTTTGAGTCGATCATCAGATACATGAAGGAAGCAGGAATCGGATACGG
>ONHU01000026.1 GCA_900317675.1 uncultured Eubacteriales bacterium | reverse complement strand
GCAGGCAAAGCAGATATTGCCATCATACAATTATGTGGAACATCGTGAAGGGAAAGATCGGATCTTTACAGAGGAATTGCACGAAGATCTCAGAAGTGTATTGCAGGTATTAAAAGACGCCGGAGCAGACGATTCTTACAAAGCTCCGGATCTCGGTTATTCCGTCAGGGAATTTTGCAGCGAAGGATCCATTTCGATCCTGTTTGATGAAGTGTTTGGGTGCGATATAGAAATTGAGATTATATAGATAGAGTCGATAAATTCCTATACATTGTCCGGCTCACTAAGGTAAATGTCCATGTCAAAACCCGCGCGCAGAGCCGGAAGCGCATTACATCCTTGATAGCCTCCCTTGCAGCAATAGCGGAAGGGTCGCGAAAACTCTTTTGCCATGGCTCGGTGGTTTTGTAGAAACCGTAATTGAGAGCCGGCTGACATTTAAAGAAGTTCAGATCAGAAGAAGCTTTGGAATGACACCGCGCGAATTCCGCAGCAACCGAAGACAGGCAGTTTAACAGATCAAAGGTCACGATCCCAGTGCTGCCTCATCCATGGCTTTGTCATAAGCATTCATTGCGTCCCGGATTCTTTCCTCGGCGTCTTCTTCACCCTCAAACGTAAGCTCCTCTGCTTTCGGGATGATATCAGCCTCGAGAGTCAATTCAGCGCTCTCTGACTTATCTTCCGGCAATGTGGGACTGAGGATGAGTTCATCTGAAAGGTCCGCCTTCTCTGCAGGCTTACTTGGCGTCATTTCTATGACAAATTCAAGCCCGCCGGATTGGTTTTCCTGTTTTACTGATCTGTCATTGCTCATGTGGTAACCTCTCTGTTGCATTTCTTATGTTATGAGTCGTAGGATACAGTATCGCCGGCTGTATACATGAACTGTACACTCATGCAGCTGTTCTGAATGTATTATAACTTAAGACGAACAATTCGCACACCATATGCTTCGGAGGTCCCGCCGCATAGCTCATAATTCCGCAATATATAACAACACAGACTGAATAATTCTTGACCGCGGGGTGCCGGCATGGGTTTTCCTTAGTGGTGCAGTATATAACAGATGCCGCCGCTCGCTCCCGGCTGAACTGCAATCGTGATCTGCAGAGGCAAACGTATGAATAAAGAGTATGAAATTGCGAAAGAAAATGATATAACGGAATTGTTTGATCTTCAGTTACGGGCTTTTGAAAGTGAGGCTGAAATGATAGGCAGCAGAAATGTGCCTGCCCGGAGAAAAGGAGACACTGTATATGGCTTTTGACTTCAAAAAAGAATACAAGGAATACTATATGCCGAATAACAAACCGTCTATAGTGGAGGTTCCGGCTATGAATTACATCGCTGTCAGGGGCAAGGGTGATCCTAACCGGGAAGATGGCGAATATAAGAAGGCGATCGGAATGCTGTATGGCATAGCGTTTACTATCAAAATGAGCAAGAAAGGTGATCACCGGATCGAAGGCTACTTCGACTATGTGGTTCCTCCGCTGGAAGGTTTCTGGTGGCAGGATGGAGTTGCAGGAGTAGATTATGCTCACAAGGAGACCTTTAACTGGATCGCTGTGATCAGACTGCCTGATTTCGTGACCAGACAGGATTTTGACTGGGCAGTCGCAGAGGCGACTAAGAAAAAGAAAACAGACTTTTCAAAAGCGGAGTTTTTCACTTATGAGGAAGGCGTGTGCGTACAGTGCATGCATACGGGCTCATACGATGATGAGCCCGCAACGGTTGCAATGATGCACAAGTATATGGAAGAACAGGGGTATACCCTGGATATAAATGATGAGAGACGCCATCACGAGATCTATCTGAGCGATGCCCGGAAAGTATCGCCGGAAAAACTGAAAACGGTTATCAGGCATCCTGTCAGGAAGATACAATAGGACAGACTGCAGTTCAATAGAAGCTGACCCTGCCGTCTTCAACAGTAAAAGTAACATGATCTGTGATATAGTCGTCGCCGAAAATATCAGTGATGCAGAAGGAGTACGCGTAATCACCTTCATACAGGTAATCATAGCCGACATACAGACTTCCGTTTTTTGACTTCACAGTATATGCTTCACCTTCATACTCGTCCAGATCATATCCCTCATCATCGATGCAGTAATATGTCGGAATGATCGAATCGCCGCTTTGCAGCTTTATGATCCTTTTATCTGAGGCGCCGTAATCATCAATGCCGTCCCAGGCTCCTTCCACCTCAACTGTTCCGTCATCATAATACTGCCTGATGCGAAGATAGGTTTCCTCATCATTCAGAAGGATAGGGGATGTATATATCACATAGTCATCGGTCGCGTCTACGATATATGTGGCAAGATTCTGTCCATCCGGGAGGGAAAGCCAGTAACCGTCAAAATTGTCGCTCACATAACCTGTATCCCAGTCCACATTGACATCATAAGTTTCACCGAGTTCGATCAGAGTACCGTCATTCATGTCCTGATACACAAGGGCAAGCACATCGGATGTATTGCTGCATCCGTCTTCATCAAGTGTAAAGCAAAACACACCGTCATTGTTTATGTCAGGCTCTTCTGAGAAAGTGATCAGCTCGCTCTGAGCATCTTCTTCATAGTCATCAAGAAAATCCCAGAAACCGCTGCCTTCGTCATAGTCATATTCATAATCATATTCGCCGGTATCCTCATCAAAGAGGAAGCTGTCGATCCAATCCCAGAAGCCGCTGTCAAACAGCTCTTCATCATCATACTCATCAAGATCGCCGTTGTTGGCGCTGCCATAACCCTGGCGACCCACGAAAGACATATAGTACGGACTGATACAGACCGTCTCGAAAATATTGAGTTCCTTTGAACCTTCGATCTGCAGAGGATAATAGATGGAAAGTCCGCTCGCATTCTTATGATCTGATCCCGATACGCTGTAGACAACTGTCTCATTGAGAGCATCCGATGCGCTGCCGGCTTTATCTGACCATTCGGTGCATGCATCGATAATGCCGCCAAGATCGACCATGTTGGTATAGCCTTCGGCTCTGTTATTGCCTCCGAAATTATCGACTCCGTTTATCTGGCGCACGATGGAAGTGAGCACGGTTCTGTCTTCACTTTTGCTGTATATTTCTTTCGCGAAGGCATTGAAATCATTCAGCAGGGCATCCATCCCGGAAAGATCAGTGACCGACATGGTGACGATCTGCCCGTCGCCTGCACTCTCACATTGCTTCTTGAAACTGTCACAGATCGTTTTGCCGAGAGCCTTACCATCTGAGCCGGGATTCTTTGCAAGATAATTGCCTATCTCTGTGTAATCCCAGCCTGAGCCCGGTTCGCTCTCCTGCGATGCTATCATGTAGTCGGCATAGGAGGCGGATATGTTGGCAGCCTCTACAGTACCCATCAGGCAGGCATCAAACCCTATGAATTCGAATTTATCAGTCAGCTTGCCGCTTTCCAGGACACTGAGCAAGGCCGCGTCGATTTCGCGGAGAGACAGCGAATCGTTGTCCTCGAGTTCGTCAAAACAGACTCCGGTTATGCTTCCGCCGCCATGATCCCAGAATACGATCCCCATTTTTTCTGCAGGATAATTCTCTATGCCCCATTGCAGAAAGCTTGTCAGGGTCGAAGACTTTCCCATCGATGACTGCTCTTCTTCGCCGACTGCCTTCATCTTACCGTTTTCTACAATAAAGCGGCAGAGGGCATCATTGCTTATACTCTTATTGTGCCATCTGTTACAGCCGCCGGTCTCTATGACGAATCTGACATTTTTACTGGCGGTCGCTGCACACATCTCTTTTATGTCATCAGTACCCATTCCACCGCCAAAAAGAATGCGCGATTCAAGATCAGCTCCGCAAAGATACACAAAGATCGTCCAGGTATCCTTTTCACCCATGGGCGCAGGGTTCTCGATCTTGGGTCTTGTGATGTTCATCGATCCGGTAGTTTCATCGACCCGTATATTCATACCTGCTGTTGTTCTCACAGGAGTTTTTTCACCACACCCGCAGCAGGCGATCATCAGCACGAGAAGCAGTGCAAACAGCAGAGATTTCTTTTTCATATAGCCCCCTTGTCAGAATCGACGCAAAAACGATTTTTACACAGAAATTATACATCATCTGAGCAAATAATAGAAAACATGATCAAGAGGGGAAACTGCAAGAAGTCACTCGATACGGTCCGGCATTATACGACGGCACAGAACAGATAAGACCGGATAGAGGCTGAGAACCTTGTGTTTCGGCATAAACCTAAATTATAATTAAATCAGCATATTTTACCTAATATCATATGTTGACGAGCGCGTACTAACTGCAGGGAGCTTTGCTTGGACAGAGAGGCATTATGAGGGAAAAACTGGTTAAGCTTTATGGATATCTCCTGAACAATCAATACATTCATGATGCATCAATAGTTGAAGCATTGTTAACTGAACTTGATCAGAAGAATGGATTAGCTGACGCCTCAAAAGAAAGACTTTCATCTATGTGCAGCCCGAGATACTTAGGTGACCTTCATATCGAAGAGTTTCCTGATCCGTACATGTGGTGGAATTTTCTTGGTGAAATAAAGGCAGCGATAGAGTAAATAAGAACAATGATTTTTTCCTCCTGAGACAAAGCAATATTATTACTGTAGGAGAGCAGAAACATGCTATACGTAGTAAGACATGGAGAGACTGAGTGGAATGCTATCAATAAGGTGTTAGGTCGGACTGATATCCCACTTAATGACAAAGGTTTAAAACAGGCTCATGAGATCGCTGAGTCTCTGAAAGATGTGAAGATAGACATATTCCTGTGTTCACCATTATGCAGAGCCAGGCAGACTGCGGATGTTATTTCGGATGAAACAGGTATACCATACCGGATCGATGAAAGGCTGATAGAGCAGGATTTTGGCTGTTTTGAAGGAGTTGACAGATTCGATGGAGGATATCAGGCGGCAAAGAGAGAATCCTTTGCCAGATATCCCGGCGGAGAATCTTTTTTTGATTTGGCAGCCAGAGTCTACCCGCTGATCAGAGAACTTGGCGAATCAAATGCTCTTCTTGTGACGCATGGCGGTATCTGCAGAATCATCCGTAGTTATTTTGAAGATATGGGCAATGAAGAATTCGTGCAATTCTCTCAGGGAAACTGCGAGGTCAGAACGTATCCGCTATAGTCTGTTATCTACTGAGCGTAGGTTGCTGCCTGTGTATCCGCATATTATCCTGATATCAGAAGGAGGTATTACCTATGAATCAGTATGTGACAGGAACAATGATCAGGCGCCTGCGTGAAAGCAGGAACATGACACAGCATCAACTGGCTGAGATGATAAGCGTAAGCGATAAAGCAGTATCCAAATGGGAGACAGGCAGAGGATATCCGGATTTATCCCTTGTTGAGCCGCTGGCTGAAGCCCTGGGAGTGTCGATAATAGAGCTGTTTTCCGGTGAGGATGTAGTAAACACTAACAGATCTTTTAATATGCAGCGGATGAAACTCTACGTGTGCCCGATATGCGGGAATCTGATCCAGAGCACGGGAGAAGCAGTAGTCAGCTGCTGCGGGATAGTTTTACCTGCACTGGAAGCAGAGCCGGAGGATGAGAACCACCGGCTTCACTTTGAAAAGGTCGAAGATGAGTACTATGTGACGGTTCCTCACGATATGAGCAAAACGCACTATATATCGTATATAATGGCGCTGAAAGATGACGGCTGGGAGATAATAAAGCTGTATCCGGAAGGAAATGCTGAGGCCCGCTTCAAGATATGCAAGACGAAATGCTTCTGCTATTTTTGTAATAAACACGGATTGTTCAGAACATCAGTCCGGTAAACAGGCATCAATGGTATTCACCTGTTGATAACCGGCCACTGAAAAAGGATCCCGGTAGTTTAGCTGCTACTCGGGATCCTTTGCTTTTCCGGTTATTATCAGATTAGCAGTCGACACCGCCATCAACACGGAGCAGCTGTCCGTCTACAAATGAGGAATCACTTGTAGCAAGGAACAGAGCAACAGTAGCGATCTCGCTTCCCTGACCAACACGGCCAAGAGGTGAGCGGCTTGTCATGAAATCAACAACAGGGCCGCCTGCTTCATCGAACATTGCTGTCATGATGGCGCCCGGCTGAATACCGTTGACATGGATCTCAGGTCCGAGCTCAAGAGCCATAGCCTTGGTAAGACCATTCATAGCATGTTTGCTGGTGCAGTAAGCTATAGGACCCCAGTGAGCAGCACATCCGGCTACGGAAGAAGTATTGATGATGTGTCCTTCGCCTTTTTCTTTCATGATCGGAGCGCAGAGCTTTGTAAGAATGAATGCAGATGTAAGATTTACATTCATTACCTGTACGAATTCTTCAACGCTGAGCTCGGTGATCGGCTTCATGCTGATCATTCCGGCATTGTTGAAAAGAATATCGACTGTGCCAATACTTCGGCAGTTGATAAAGCCGCTTTATAATTGCATCCGACAGCAAAATCGCAAATTATCATATGATTTTGTCTTGCAGCAACGAGAAAGTTCGAATACGGAAGAGAACTGCCAATCGACAAAATGGACGGCGTCTGTTATGGTATGAGTAAGCTGTATAATACATAAGAAAACACGATGGATCATCGATTTGTAAGAATAAGCGTTCGACGGATCGGAAGGAGAAAAAAATGAAGCAGTATCTGGTTGATGCTTTTACGAGCAGACCGTTTTCAGGAAATCCCGCTGCCGTGTGTGTCATGGATACATGGCCGTCAGAAGAATCTATGATGAAACTGGCTATGGAGAATAATCTGTCTGAAACTGCGTTCATAGTACGGGAAGAGAAAGGGTACCATCTCAGATGGTTTACACCCGGAACAGAGGTAGAGCTTTGCGGACATGCTACACTGGCTTCTGCTTTTGTGATCATGAATTATTACTGTCCGGGTACTGACTGCGTGCAGTTTGATACTTTAAGCGGCATACTGACAGTTAAGCGTAAAGGCGATCTGTATGAAATGGACTTCCCTGGATTCGAGCTTAAGGAAATCCCGGTAACTGATGACATGGAAGCCGCGTTCGGGATCCGTCCGGTCAAAGCAGTTCTCGGACTTGACCTGATTTGCGTCTTTGAATCTGAAGAACAGGTATGCAGGATGGAACCGGATCAGTCTAAACTCCTGCAGATCGAAGGACGTATCCAGAATGCGACGGCGAAGGGATCAGAGGTCGACTGTGTATCACGAAGTTTCTGCCCGAAACTGTTTATTGCAGAGGATCCGGTATGCGGATCAGCTCACGTTCAGATCGCTGAGTACTGGTCAGAAGAATTGGGCAGACAAGAAATAAATGCTTACCAAGCTTCAAAACGTGGCGGGTATCTGCATTGCGAAATACTGGATAATGGCAGAGTTGCTATAAGCGGGGAAGCTGTTCTTGTTGCAGTTTCAGATCTTGCAGTAGACCTGTAGATATCATTTGCGGAAAGCAACACTTATGGATGTAACCGGTATTATATAGAATCAATATGATTTGGAGGTAGATATGGAAAATATGGCATTAACTGTTGGCGTAGCAGGAGCAATGCTCTTTATACCGGTACTGGCAGGCAGATTGTCTTTTGGACTGATGTTCGCCGATAAACTTTACGAGAAAATAAAACAGCTTCTGAAAGTGATCAACGGGAGAAAGATTTATGTATAGAGAGAAGATCGTAATCGGAGAGGGAACAGACTATCCTCTGAACGGAATTCTTACTCTTCCTGATGGTAACGAGGGTCCTGTTCCTGCTGTTGTAATGGTACATGGCTCCGGATCCAGCAACATGGACGAAAAAGTGATGAAGCTGAGACCGTTCAGGGATCTTGCTGAAGGACTTGCAAGACACGGGATCGCTTCTATCCGGTATGATAAGCGGTCTTTTGTGCATGCCAGAAAGATGCTGAAACAGTGCATAACTGTAAAAGAAGAGACGATAGAAGATGCAGTTCTTGCGATAAATCTGCTGAAATCCGATCGGCGCATAGACAGTGATAACATATATATTCTCGGACACAGCATGGGAGCGATGCTGGCTCCGAGGATAGACGCTGAAGGCGGGGACGTAAAAGGCCTTATCATGATGGCAGGCACTCCGTACCGGCTGGAGGATATCGTTGTGAGACAACTCAGACAGACGGGAGGAAGCAGATCGCCAATCAAGTGGCTCGTCCGGATCGAAGACAGAGTTTTTTCAAAGAAGTTTGATGATCTGTACCGGATGAGCGATGAAGAAGCTAAGAAAAAGAAGTTTGCCGGAGGGACAACTCTGTACTACTTCAAGGAAATGGGAAGGAAGACAGCGTCGGACTATCTGCTGGAGAGCGGGAAACCTGTGCTCATTATGCAGGGCGGCAAGGATTTCCAGGTGCTTGCGGATGAGGACTTCGCGAAGTTCAGGGAACTGCTGGCAGAGCGAAACAATACATTCTACAAGCTGTATCCGGATCTGGATCACATGTTTGTAGAGGCTCTTTACGATGACATTCTGAAGGCTTCCAAAGAATACAGTACAGAGAGACACATCGGGGAAGAAGTGATCAGCGACATAGCATCTTTCATAAGAGGTGACCGGTAGTGAGGGAAAAAATATTGCTTAATGCAAGAAATGAAAATATAGAGATCAATGGCTTTGACTGTGACTATATCAGCTTCGGAAAAGGAACTGACCCGCTTATAATGCTTCCCGGTGTCGGTGACGGATTCAGGACAGCAAAAGGTATTGCTTTGCCGTTTGCTGTGATGTACAGATGTTTCGCTGAGAATTTTAAGGTGTATGCTTTCAGCAGACGAAACAACATGCCGGAGGGCTTTACGACCGGAGATATGGCAGATGACCTCAGTGATATCATGGAATCGATAGGCATAGCTTCGGCAGATGTCTTCGGTGTCTCTCAGGGAGGAATGATCGCTCAGAAGCTTGCACTGCGTCATCCTGAAAAAGTCAGAAGCCTGATTCTTGCAGTAACAGCATCAAGACCTAATGATCTTCTCAGAGAATCGATAGATACATGGCTTGAGATGGCGGACAATGATGACTATAAGGGTATTATGCTTGATATCGCGGAAAGGTCATATACCGGAGAATATCTTGAACGCGGCAGGATGCTCAATAAGATGCTGGCAACTGTAAAGCCAAAAGATTACACGCGTTTCAGGATACTCTGCAGATCATGCCTTGGGCATGATGCATATGATGATCTTGAAAAGATCAAGTGTCCTGTGTGGATAATAGGTGCTGATCAGGACGGCGTTCTCGGTGCCGAAGCATCACTTGAGATGAGTGAAAAGATCCCGGAAAGCAGGATCTATATGTATGAAGGATACAGCCACGGAGTATACGAGCAGGCAAAGGATTTCAACGACAGAGTCCTCAGATATCTTATGTGGCAGAAAATAGGGAGATAAAGCGTCATAAAAGGGGGTGAACTGATGGCAAAAAAGCATAAAGTCGGGATCAGTTCTTTTGCTTATTGTTTTGCGTGCGGGTCCAGAGCCTTCCACAGACCGGATCACATTATGACACCGTTTGATCTGATCGACAAAGCGGTAGAGTTAGATGTCGATGTTGTTCAGTTCGGAGACAATATGCCGCTTGAGATATACAGCGATGAGGAACTTGAGAAGATCCGGATCTATGCCGAAGAGCGGGATATAGAACTTGAAGCAGGAATGCGCAAGGCGACCGAAGAGAGACTGTCGCAATACATCCGTATCACCAGACTGATCGGCGGCCGCATACTTCGTCTGATCACAGATGGAGCAGGCTTTGAACCTGATTTTCAGGAATTCTGCCGGATCCTTTCGGATATGATCCCTCAGCTCGAAGAAAACGATGTGGTTCTCGGAATAGAGAATCATGACAGATTCAGAGCGTCTGAATATGCACAGATGGCAGAAACTGTCCATCACCCTCGGATCGGACTGACTGTGGATACGGTGAATTCGTTGTCACTGGAGGAACCGATTTCAGAAGTCCTCAGAAATATGGCACCATATTGTGTATGCCTTCATATCAAGGATTATACGATCAAAAGGTATAACGGCGGAGGAGGTCTGAAAATAACCGGAGCATGTCCGGGAACAGGAAGGATTGACATTGCCCGGTGCTTTGAGGAATGCTGCAAGAAGTCAGAAAGTGATTTCAATG
This sequence comes from uncultured Eubacteriales bacterium, assembly GCA_900317675.1. GTDB lineage: Bacteria > Bacillota > Clostridia > Peptostreptococcales > Anaerovoracaceae > Crickella. The sequence continues at coordinate 7,794 of ONHU01000026.1, read as the reverse complement.
TCATACTGGAAGCCTGGATGGAACCATGCGATACAATGAATGAAACACTTCAGATGGAAGAAGAATGGGCGAAAGCCGGAGTTGAAATACTGAAAAGAACAGTTATGACACAGTAGATGTTTTCACAGTGTAGATCGGGAAGAAAGAGAGGAGTCGCTATTATGAAGAAGATATGTGTTCTGTTACTGCCACTGATAATGCTGCTTAGCTTCTCATCCTGCAATGCTTCCGGTCAGGCAACGGAAAGCGCGCAGCCTGACGGAGAAGGAAGCAAAGGCGCTGTTACGGGAGGTTGGGAGATTGCTGACAACGAAGCAGCGGATCTTCCGGAGGATGTCCGTAATGCCTTTGACAAAGCAGCGGAAAAATATACTGACGCCGAACTTAAACCTGTAGCGTACATTGCGAGTCAGGTCGTTGCGGGAATGAACTATATGATCCTGTGTGAAGCTGAAACCGCGGGGCAGGAACCACCAATTTCATATCAGATGGTAATAATATATGCAGATCTGGAAGGTAACGCTGAGATAACACATATCACCAATGTGGATCCGGCGGATTTCAATCAATAAGGACGTATACACTGCCTGAGAGGATCAGGTTTAAGCTCTTAATCGGTTTGTGCAGAGGCAGGCATGATTTATGTCTGTCTCTTTTTTTGTTGAAAAGACTTGACTTTGAAGAGTTAGTTTTATATAACTAACTAAGTTAGAAACAGTGAACTTATGCGCAAGGTTCACTTTACTGTGAAAGGACATGTCGAAATACACAGGAGTCAAAATTATGGAGGATAAGATGACACTACTGGAAGCGGAATTAGGAAAAACATATACAGTCAAGGAAATCGCTACTGATGATGAAGATATGAATGCATTCCTCTTCCGTCTCGGGTGCTATTCCGGAGAACCGATAACACTCGTATCCAAGAAGAAAAAGAGCTGTGTAGCAGTTATCAAGGATGGAAGGTATAACCTTGATAATCTGCTCTCAGAGGCGATCGTTGTTGAATGACCGCTTCCTGTGATGCAAACAGTTTTTATACGTGTCACTGATTATTCAGTAGGAGGAACACATTATGAGAATCGCTTTTGCCGGTAACCCTAACAGCGGCAAGACGACCATGTACAATGCCCTTACAGGCAGAAGTGAAAAGGTCGGAAACTGGGGCGGAGTAACAGTAGGAAGCAAGGAATATCAGCTGAAAAAGGAATTCGCGGGAAATCAGGAAGTAATCGCAGTAGACCTTCCGGGAGCTTATTCCATGTCACCGTTTACCCCGGAAGAGGGTATTACAAGTGAATACGTACGAACAGCTAATCCGGATGCTATCGTCAATATAGTAGACGCAACCAATCTGAGCAGATCACTGTTTTTCACAACTCAGCTGCTCGAACTCGGTATCCCTGTAGTTGTAGCTCTGAACAAGAGCGATATCAACGAGAAGGAAGGAACTGAGATCGATATCGAAAAGCTTTCAGCAAAGCTTAACTGCCCTGTATTCAAGACAATATCAGTAAATGATAAGAATAACGGCCTCAAAGAGATGATCTCCAAGGCTATATCTCTTGCAGGCACTATCCAGAAGCCGCCTTACCTGCAGGCAGATATCAACCTTCACGACAAGGACGCAGTAGATGCTGAAGACCGTAAGCGTTATGCTTTTGTTAATGAGATAGTAAAGGACGTAGAGAAAAGAAAAGTCCTCTCCGCAGAAACCAACAAGCAGGACAAGATCGACGCAGTACTGCTCAATCCTGTTGCAGGTATCCTGGTATTTGCAGTTGTTATGTGGTTCGTATTCTGGGTATCACAGGCATGGCTCGGACCTCTCGTAGCAGACTGGCTTGTAGGCTATATCGAAGCCTTCCAGGGCTGGGTAGCAGGACAGCTTGAAAGCAGCCCTGCGATCCTTTCAGCACTCCTTGCTGACGGTATCGTCGGCGGTGTGGGAGCTGTAGTTGGCTTCCTGCCTCTGGTAATGGTAATGTACTTCCTGATCGCTCTCCTCGAAGACTGCGGATATATGGCGCGTGTCAGCGCAGTAATGGACCCGATCTTCAAGAGAGTAGGTCTTTCGGGAAAGTCTGTCATCCCTGTAGTCATCGGAACAGGCTGCGGTATCCCTGCTATCATGGCATGCCGTACCATCCGTGATGAGAGAGAGAGAAGAACTACATCAATGCTCACGACATTCATCCCATGCGGAGCTAAGATCCCTGTTATCGCACTCTTTGCAGGAGCATTCTTTGCGGGAGCAAGTTGGGTAAGCACTCTCAGCTATTTCTTCGGACTTGTACTGATATTCCTCGGCGCTCTGCTGATCAAGGGCATCACAGGATACAAATACAGAAAATCATTCTTCATCATGGAGCTCCCTAAGTGGAAAGTTCCTAGCCTGAAGTTCGCGTTCAAGTCAATGATGGAGAGAGCCAGGGCATATATCATCAAGGCTGCTACTATCATCCTGGTCTGCAATACTCTTGTTCAGATCATGCAGACATTCGACTGGCACTTCAATGTTGTAGAAGAGGGAGCAGAGAGCACATCTATCCTCGCATCGATAGCAACTCCGTTCGCGGTACTGCTGATCCCTCTGGGCTTCGGAGTATGGCAGCTGGCTGCAGCAGCTATCACAGGATTCATTGCCAAGGAGAATGTAGTCGGTACACTTGCTGTTGTATACGGACTTACAGCATTCATCGATGTTGACGAACTTGAGATGGTAGGCGGAGCTAATACCGTTGCTGTGACAATGGGACTTACATCAGTAACAGCACTTGCTTATCTGTTCTTCAACCTCTACACACCTCCTTGCTTCGCTGCAATCGGTGCTATGAACTCTGAGATGAAGAGCAAAGGCTGGCTGTGGGGAGCTATCGGACTCCAGCTCGGAACAGGCTACACAGTAGCATTCCTGATCTATCAGATCGGAACGCTCGTTACAGAGGGACATCTCGGACAGGGCTTCCTGCCTGGACTGATTGCTGAAGCACTTATGGTACTTGCAGTTATCATGATCGGAAGGAAAGTCAGAGCACACTTTGATGAGCAGTATGAACTGCACAAAAATATCAAGGGTACAGAAGGGGCAGCTGCTTAGTAAGCTGAAAGCAGAGGCTCAGAGTATAACAATACTTCCTTGTAGATGCACGGTACTTGAATGTGCCGTGCATCCTTGTATAATAACCATGAAGAATACGGCAGAAACATTCTGATATGATCAGAACTACATGCCGTTCAGAAAGGAGGCCGGAATATGAATTTCGCAACTTTGATTGCTGTACTTGCACTGGCAGTGATACTTTTCCTGGCCGTGAGATATATCTACCGTGAAAAGAAAAAAGGAACGACCTGCATCGGCTGTCCGTACGCAGGTTCTTGTCAGAAGTATAAAGAGGGAATAACCTGTCAGACGGACATTTCCGGAAGCAAGGCGGAATAAGGCAACTGTGATTTGCTGTGGGATTATGCCGGACAAGATGCGGATGTAAATCAAACGGGCACGATCAATCGTGCCCGCTTTTATTATCAGAGAACTGAGATGTTTCAAGTCTTATTTCTCAAGCATTTTTTTCTGTTCGTGATACGGGATGTACTCGTCTCCGCTGAAATAGTTTTTGACAAGTTTTACTACCGTTCCTGAGAGCAGGAAGACTCCGATCAGATTAGGGATAGCCATAAGGCCATTGAATGTTTCCGCGACCTCCCATATCAGGCCGAGATCCATAGTGGCGCCGAGTATTGCGACGAGAGCATAGATGATCAGGAAAGGCTTCTGAGCCTTGCTTCCGAAGAGGAACTCAGAGCATCTTGTCCCGTAGAGTCCCCAGCCGAGGATAGTGGAGAAAGCGAAGCAGCACATTGCTACTGCTGTGAAAATTGAGACCCAGCTTCCATATGTGTTGGTGAATCCCTGGATCGTTAGCTCAGCACCTGCAGGCTGTCCATACTCAAAGCTTGCGCGTCCGCAGAGTATGATCAGAGCCGTCATAGTGCAGATGACAATGGTATCAACGAATACCTCGAAGATCCCGAAGAACCCCTGCTTTACAGGATGATTGACGTCTGCGCTTGCATGAGCCATGGAACCTGTACCGAGACCGGCCTCATTAGAGAAGATACCCCTTGCGATGCCTTTCTGGAGGCTGAGGAACATGCTGCCTACGACTCCTCCGGTCACTCCTGCAGGGCTGAAAGCTCCCTCAAAGATCGAACCGATGGCAACAGGTATATATCTGTAGTTGATAACTATAACGCCGAGTCCGAGCAGGATGTAGAATACAGCCATGAAAGGAACGAGCTTCTCAGTTACTGCACCGATCCTCTGAACACCGCCGATAAGGATGAAAGCGATGAGGACTGCAAGGATGATTCCGATGATAAAGTTGAGTGTACCGATACCTTTCTCGCCCATAACATTGTAGGAGGTGAGAGCTGTGTCGATAGAAGTAGTGATAGTATTGACCTGCGTAGCATTACCTGTTCCGAATACAGCGAAGACGCCGAATATCGCAAAAACATAGCCAAGCCATCTCCAGTTTTTCCCAAGACCATTTCTGATATAGTACATAGGTCCTCCGACATATGTGCCGGTATCATCGATTTCTCTGAAATGTACAGCCAGAGTTACTTCTGAGAATTTTGTACACATGCCGAGGATGGCGGATATCCACATCCAGAATACTGCTCCCGGACCACCGATCGCAACCGCTCCTGCGACACCTGCGATGTTTCCGGTTCCTACAGTAGCTGCGAGCGCAGTGCAGAGAGCCTGGAAAGGCGAGATGGCACCTTCTTTGGTATCACTTTTGGTGAAGATCTTACCGAAGGTTTCTTTCATCGCGAGACCGAACTTGCGTATCTGGATGAATCCTGTTCTGATGCTGAGATACAGGCCTATACCGAGTATGCATACCATAGCCGGCACGCCCCATACAAAATTGTTGATGGCAGAATTGATGCTTGCAATAGTTTCCATTAATAATCACTCCTTACTGCATTGAGCAAATATACGTATGAAGGAGGCGGCAGCGTGATGCCGGAAAAAAGAGCCGGTAAAGACAGTACATGTAAAATAAAAAGGGAACATGTACACCAAAATAAAGGCATCATGTTCCCTGTTCTTTTACCTGAAAGTATTACTTCTTCGGTGACCCCGCAAAGAGTTCTCTCCAGAGGCTCGTCGGCACTGCGTCTGTTTACCTGAAAGCTTCGCGGCTGGCTTGATGAGGACAGCCGTTTTCTCCTTCGGTGTCAGCAGCAAGGTATTCAGTGATCTGACTGGTCATAGTCAGCAATGATACCGGCTGTGATCTTTCCGCAGATGCTTCATACGAATATTATAAAACAATTATTAACAAAGTATCATAAGGTAGAAAATGACCACAAGTTTTGTTAAAATATTCACAGCATTGATTGTTAAAAAATACACATAATAGTGCGAATGTTTCTTCACCGGAGCATTCCGGTACTATTTTACTTACAAAGGGGGATTAGAATTGAATACACAGAGAATCAAGATCCTGCTGTCAGCGATCGATAACGGAAGCCTGACGAAAGCCGGAGCAGAGCTTGGATATACACAGTCATATCTGACACAGACAATGAAGTCGTTTGAAGAAGAGGTAGGATTTCCTCTCCTCATCAAGACCAACAGAGGGGTGGAGCCGACGAATGAAGCGAGGAGTCTCCTCCCGTCCATGAGACAGCTTATAAAGTGCGAAGAAAAAGTAGACCAGGAGATCGCAGAGATCATGGGCATCAGAAGGGGAACGATCAGGATGGGTTCCTTTGTCAGCACATCTGTCCATTGGGTCCCGCTGATACTGGAATACTTCCAGAACCATTATCCTGAGGTCGAATTCCAGATAGAAGAGCTGGGCCATGATGAACTGGTCAGCGGTCTGGTGGATGGCTCTCTGGATATAGCTCTGATGAGCAAGCCGGAAAGAAGCAGCATAGACTTTATTCCTGTGCTGGACGACCCGATGCTTGTTGTCTTTCCTCCGAAATATGATCTCAGCTCCTATGACTTTGTTCCTGTAGAAGCTTTGAGGGACTATCCTTTCATCATGACTTACAGAAGCTATGACAAAGATCCTCATAAAGTCTTTGATGAAGCCGGATTCAATCCTGAAGTAAAATACTATTCGAGAGATGACTTTGCTGTTCTTTCTATGGTACAGAAAGGATTAGGCCTGGCAATACTCCCGGAATTGACCATAGAGGAATATCCGGGCAACTATGATTCGCGAATGCTCGATCCTGAAGCGTACAGGACAATGGGAATAGGGATCCGGTCAATTGAAGACGCCGGTCCGCTTGCACGATTCATCATCAAATTTATTAAAGAAAATATCAGATAAAAAAGAGAACCTGCAAAGGTTCTCTTTTCCGTTCTCATTCTATAGGTGTACAGCGCAATTACTGTTTCTTTACAGATGGTGTGTGCTTTTCAATGTAATGTGTGATTACTGCAGAAACTGCGAAAACTCCGATTCCGTATAACATGATAATACCTCCTGTTGATTTATCTTAATGCGCTTGGCTGCGCTTTTTCTCTCTGACAATAATTTAACGCACTGGCACCGGAAAGTAAAATGGGGGTTTTACATACCCGTTATTAGTAAATGTAATACCGGAAGGTTTGAAAGATTAGATAGAATAACATGCACAATAGATGATATAGTAATACAGAAGAACTCCGGCGACCGGACGGAGAAACAGCTGATTGTACAAAGGAGTATGACCATGGACAAAAAATATATCGGTGTCGATGTAGGAGGCACTTCAGTAAAACTGGGGATAGTAGACGGGCAGGGCAATGTTCTTGAGCAGAGAGAAGTAATCTATTCCGAAGAAAAAGACAGACGCAGCATGATGGATGTTATTACAGACAGCATACACAGTCTGGCTGATGACAATGGAGGAATCGGAAAGTTTTCCGGTATAGGCGTCTCAGCGGCAGGCTGCATCAATTCTGTCACAGGAAGTGTCGCCGGAAATGGAGGCAATGTAAAAGGCTGGTCAAATACTCAGGTCTGCAGAATCCTCACTGATGAGTTCGGGCTTCCTGCAGCCCTTGCCAACGATGCAAACTGCGCGATACTCGGCGAGCTATGGACCGGAGCCGCACAGGGATATACGGATGTTCTCGGTATCACCCTCGGCACAGGCGTAGGCGGCGGAGTCATTACAGGAGGAAAGCTTCTCGAGGGCGCGCATGGTTTCGCCGGCGAACTGGGGCATTTTACTACTCATGCCGGAGGCGAACACTGCATCTGCGGACAGGATGGCTGCTATGAGCGCTATGCTTCGACCAGTGCGCTGATAAGATCTGCTGAAGAGACTGATCCGGGATTCAGCAGCGGGCGGATTATCTTCAGAGCTGTGGAGGAAGGCGATCAGAGAGCAGCAGCTGTCCTTGATAAGTGGATCAGCGAGATCGCATATGGTATTGCCGGATTCGTACATGTTTTCGACCCTCAGATCATACTGATAGGGGGCGGAGTATCTGCTCAGCAGAAACTGCTGATTCAGCCGCTGAAAGAAAAAGTCCTGTCAATGATCATGCCTGATTTCGCAGCAGATCTGCAGTTCAGGTCAGCCGCGCTCGGGAATAACGCCGGACTTGTGGGAGCGGTCTACTATCTGCTCAGCAAAGAGTTATTTTCAGACAACATGTAAGAAACAGAACGGGATCACGGAAGGATAGATGGATAAACTGACAAGATATGAGGGCAGACCGGAAGATCTGTCCGGGAGACTTGATAAAGAGATAAAAGTATATGATTT
>ONHU01000073.1 GCA_900317675.1 uncultured Eubacteriales bacterium | reverse complement strand
AACAGCTTATGTTATGCAGGACTATCCGCTTTACTATGAAGCAGTAAACGAAAAAGGACTTGGGATGGCAGGCCTTAATTTCGAGGGAAACGCCCACTACTTTGAGACTGTTCCGGATAAAGACAACATCGCCCCTTTCGAGTTCATCCCTTGGATACTCGGTCAATGCGAAAACGTTGGCGATGCCCGTTCGCTTTTAGAGAGGATCAATTTAGCAGACATTTCGTTCAGCGAGCAGCTTCCACTCTCTCCTCTGCACTGGATGATAGCGGATAAAGATGCTGTGATCACAGTTGAATCCGTTAATGAAGGACTCAAAGTGTATGATAACCCTGTTGGAGTAATGACTAACAATCCGCCTTTTGATAAGCAACTTTTCAGCCTAAACAATTACAGGCATTTGAGAACCGGCACCCCTGATAATACTTTCTGTCCAGGCCTTGAGCTTGATGTATACAGCAGGGGAATGGGCGGAATGGGCCTTCCGGGAGACCTGTCGTCACAGTCCAGGTTTGCCAGAGTTGCGTTCACAAAAGTGAATTCTCTGTCAGCAGAAGATGAGATGTCCAGTGTTAGTCAGTTTTTCCATATTCTAGGATCCGTTGCTCAACAGCGTGGACTTTGCGATTTGGGAGATAAAAAATATGAAATAACCATATACACGTCCTGCTATAACACAAGGACTGGAGTGCAGTACTACAATTGCTATGATAACCACCAGATATCAAAGGTTGATATGCGTAAAGAGAATCTCGAAGGGTGTACTTTGATGCGATATCCTCTGATTACAAACGAGCAGATTCACGAGCAGAACTAACCTGCCGATGCAGCAACTATGAATGCATCCATTATGTGTTGTAAGAAGCGAGACTTTTATTGTATTTATCGTAATGATGCCATCTTTTTCAAAAAAGGAGAATTGTATTTGTCGTAGATGCATCTACACATACAGAAGGGGTATGTATACTGAAAAAATACAAAGAATAAAAAAATGGAGGAGCCGGAATGATGATTCGGCTCCTCCTGCATGTATGAAAGAAATGTAAGCATAGATACCTATGAAGAAAATGCACTAATGTTTTAAAATAATTATGAAGAAACGCACATATACCCGCGTTGATATATTGAAGAAATGCACTTATTCTGTTATCATTCATGCATGAAAGGAGAAATCCAATGATTTTCAAGAGAAAAGCGTATTCGAAACTTCTTGAATGGAAACAGAATTATGCCGACAGTTATGCAGTGCTCCTTGAAGGTGCTAGGCGTGTCGGTAAATCTACCATTGCGGAGAACTTCGCGAGAAACGAATATAGATCTTATATACTCATCGACTTTTCACAGATCAATGACAGTATTTTAAAATGCTTTGATGATATAGGCGATCTTGATATGTTCTTTCTGAGACTTCAGGCAGAGACGGGGATAACTCTGTATAAAGGTGAATCACTGGTAATATTTGACGAAGTACAGCTGTTCCCAAAAGCAAGACAGGCAATCAAGCATTTGGTAAAAGATGGGAGATATCATTATCTTGAGACAGGATCTCTTATTTCGATAAGAAAGAATGTTAAGGACATTCTTATACCATCAGAAGAAATGAAGATAGAAGTATATCCTATGGATTACGAGGAGTTCTGCGAAGCGGTTGGATATAACTATGATTTGCTTAGGCAGATCTATGCATCCGGTAAAGCGATCGGACAAAGTACTAACAGAAAGCTGATGAGGGACCTCAGGGTCTATATGGCTGTAGGAGGCATGCCGCAGGCTGTTGAATCCTATATCGCCGGAGATAACTTTACGGCAATCGACCGGGTTAAGAGACAAATCATTGGCCTTTATGAGGATGACTTCCGGAAGATAGATCCATCCGGAAGAGTATCTGCCATGTATCATGCTATTCCTGCACAATTATCAAAAGATTCAAGAAAATACAGGATCACTACTGCCATTGGCAAAAGAAATAATACGAGAGCGGAAGAACTATTATATGAACTTATAGATTCAAAAACCGTTCTTCCTTGTTATGACTCAACAGACCCAAGAGTAAGCCTTGCTGATACAAAGGATTTCGATAGCTATAAGCTCTATCTTGCTGATACCGGCTTGTTTGTGACTATGATGTTTATAGACAGACCATCAGCTAATAATGAGTTGTATGCAAAACTGCTTTCAGATAAGCTCCCAGCCAATCTGGGATTTCTGTATGAAAACCTTGTAGCACAAATGATTAGTGCCACAGGAAGAGAATTGTTTTATCATACATGGGAGAAAGAAGGCAGCACACATTACTATGAGATCGACTTTCTTGTATCCAGAATGAACAAAGTAACAGCTCTGGAAGTTAAGTCTTCAGGCACAGGAAAGCATGAGTCAATCAATGAATTTGCAAGAAAATTCAGAACAAATACAGAAGGGTTGTATCTGCTGTCACAGAAGGATATTAGTGAAGAAGGCCCGCTCCTGAAGATGCCTCTTTATCTGACGTCTTTCATAGTCAACTGATGCATATTTATTCATTAGTATACATCCGCGAGAATTTTTGCATAAAAAAGTGTGTTTTTTCCATATACCTCTGCCACCGTCCCAAAAGATTTTCTGTATATGACGATACATACAGAAGGGGTATGTATACTGAAAAAATCCAATGAATAAGAAAGGTGGCTTTAGGAATCGCTCCCGAAAGGGAGCATTTCTTTTGACAAATGAGTTAGAGAGTACTAACATATATAAAAAGAGGGATGAGCATCACGGACCCAATGAAAATGAATAATGGAGGAATAATATGGACCTTAAATTCGGAGATGTTCAGGAGACTGCACTTATCACTCTTGCCATACGAGCTAGCGAAACATCAAGGCCTGATGCCAGGATCAGTGATCCGATGGCGAAGAAAATAATAGATACACTCGGTGTCGATGTAAGTAAATATGACCCGTTCATGTCCCACGAAGGAGTGGTTGCAAGAACTATCATGTACAGAGATGCACTGAAAAGGCTAATCGCGCAATATCCTGATGCTGTGTGCATCAATCTCGGCTGTGGGTTTGACGACAAGTTCCCACAGGTAGATAACGGAAAGATAAGATGGTATGACGTTGATCTTGCTGATCAGATCGCGGTCAGGAGAAAAGTCTTCGAGGACAGAGAACGATGCATCATGATGGATGGCGATGCTCTGGATGGCTCATGGACGAAGAATATACCTGAATCAGATATGTACATCATAGTCATGGAAGGTGTCCTGGAATACTTCTCCAAAGAGCAGGTGAAGACTTGTCTGAATATGCTCTGTGATTCCTTCACACATGGGTATCTGCTTGCAGAACTGCATGCACCGTTCATGGCAAAGAACTCTAAACATCATGATGCGGTCAAGTATACGAATGCATCATTCGGGTGGGGCACAAAATCCGGAGAAGAGTATCTTGAACTTGAGCCGCGAATGACGATGATATCAGAAACCAGCTACAACGAGGAAATGAAAAAACATACTATCCGCGGTAAGCTGTTTGCGATCATAGGCAGGAATCTCAATAACAGACTCGCGATATACAAGTGGTGACACAACTAAATTGGATATACAGATGGCTAGATCATGGCGCTGATTCTGCGAATGGAGGGAAAATATGTCAAAAAAATCATCACAGGACATACAGGGTGGTCGCAGGATCTGGACTTTGCTTTCGCGCATCGTGATGAGGTGTGCAATAGTCTGAAGAGGCAGAAACCTCATGACCCATCAGCACCATACGACGGGTACGATGAGAGCGACGATACGGAAGAAGGTGCAAGAAATAATCCGTTGGTTTCCGTGAATGATGTTGAAAAACGCAAGGTGCTGCTGTTTGGCGCAGGAGTGATCGGAGCTTATCTGGCGCATGTACTGATCCAGGCAGGAAATGAAGTTACGATCCTTGCAAGGGAAGAAAGAGCGAAGTCGCTGAATCAGAACGGGCTTGTAATCAAACACCATCTGCAGCGAAAGACAACGAAAGATCCTGTGGAAGCTGTCACGCTTCATGGCACGACTGACCCGGAATTGAAGGCGTGGACGGAGAAGCTGTTTGAAGGAACTTCATATAAACTGAACTGGCAGGACGATATGGAAGCTTATCTCATCTGCCACCCCGCAGCTATACTGCCAATCGGATACCTTTCATACATATGTGACGGCGATCTTCGCAGCTCCACAAAAGAGCAGCGCAGGATGATGGCGGATGCGTCGCATGAAGCATTTGAAGCGCTGAAGGCAAAAGGGATCACGATCTATCCTGAAGGGGATGATAAGTTCTACGAAAACGGGGCAAGGGGGAAGCTGATGAAGCTGCTTTATCTCATCATGTCCAAGTCAAGGATAGGAGACCTTATCGCATGTGAGCATTGCCGGAATGCCGTATCGGAAATGGAACAGATCGATGCTTATTATGAGGAACTTCTCAAGGATTATCCTAAGGAAAAACTTGAGACATGGAACAGATTGCGGGGCATGATGCCGTCATGGGACGAACTGCATAGAAAATACGGGAACTAGATGATGATCAGTAGGAAGAGAGCATACGATGAGACTTGAGAACTTGACAACTGCACACGAGGATGCGGATGCAATATACAAAACCGATATATCTGATGCAAGATGGATCGCATATGACATCCCGGGAAATATAGGGTGGATGACATACCTTGCAGTGCTGGCGAAAATGATCAAAGACAGAAAGTATGGGGGTGCGGCAGTCTCGGCAGCTCCGGCGGTGCTTATGATCGCTGGCGTTGCTGAACTGATCAGTGAGAGAATAGAAGGGCTCGACCGTGATCTTCCGAAGAAACGCCTGTATAGAGGATTTGGTGCACTGACTCTCGGAGGTATCACAGGCGTCGCTTCAGCAGTTGTGGCAAATACGGACAAAATGACTAAGTCAATAATGGGAGGAGGCGCGTTGCTGTGCGCAGTGTTTGCCGGACGGCTGTTCAGGGGATACAGGATTGCTGAGGGCAGCCGCAAAGGAGAAAACTTTCAGAATCAGGATATCGTATGAACATGAACAAAGAGGGATATAAAAGAAAAAGTCTCATCATTTACCGGAAAGCGATATAATAGAAACTGTAAATGAGAACAGAAGGGCAGCATCCCGCCGAGGATAAAAGGAGAAAGAAATGGGCGTCGTATCCGAACTGATCAAGGACGTTAAAACCCCGAAAATGATCAGCGTCAGACAGAATTTCGATGGAACGCATATAGATTCCGCGGATATTCCTTCTGTGATTGCCGGTGAAATGAAGCAGGAGAAGATAGCTTCGCGTTTTAAGCCCGGCATGAGAGTAGCGATCACTGCCGGAAGCAGAGGCGTAGCCAATATAGCCTTGATAATAAAGTGTATTGCGGACAATCTCAGGGAAATGGGTGCGATTCCGTTCGTTGTACCTGCGATGGGAAGCCACGGAGGCGCAACGGCGGCAGGTCAGCGGCAAATCATAGAATCATATGGCGTAACAGAGGAGTACATCGGATGTGAGATCATATCATCCATGGAGACCGTTGAGATTGGCAAAACTGAGACAGGGCGCCTGGTCAGGATCGACAGGAACGCATATGAAGCAGACGGGATAGTCGTCTGCGGAAGAGTCAAGCCGCATACAGGCTTCCGCGGACCGTATGAGAGCGGGATCATGAAGATGATGGCTATCGGACTCGGAAAACAGTTCGGTGCTGAGATGATCCACGCTGACGGTTTCCATCACTTTAAGGAATATATTCCGATGTATGGGAAGGCGATCATAAAGAACGCACCGATCACCTGTGCTCTGGCTGTTCTGGAGAATGCATATGAGCAGACCCGCGAACTGGTCGCTCTGACGCCGGAAGAGATCATTGAGGAAGAACCTGTTTTGCTTGAACGCGCGAGATCATATATGCCGAGACTGCTTTTTGACAGCTGTGATGTGCTGATAATCGATGAGGCAGGCAAGAACATAAGCGGAAACGGCATGGACCCGAACATCACGGGCCGATTCCCGACGGACTGCGCGAACGGCGGCATCAAGGCGCAGAGGGTCGCGATCCTGGACATGACAGCGGAATCACACGGAAACGGTTGCGGAATGGGACTGGCAGACTGCATCACCAGGAGGTATTTCGACAAGCTTGATCTTGAAGCAACATATCCAAACGCAATAACAAGTACGATGGTTGGAGAAATGAAAATCCCGATGATCATGCAGAATGACCGGGAAGCCGTGCAGCTTTGCATCAAGTCCTGCAATGAGATAGATAAAGAACATCCACGGGTCATCAGAATCAAGAATACCCTTAAGTTAAAAGAGATAGAAATATCCGCCGCGCTACTTGAAGAGGCGAAAGCTCATCCCGATATCGAGATAACAGGAGAGCTGCACCCAATGACATTCAACGAAGACAATAACCTGTGTTAGTAATAATGAAGAAGCAGCGCAGTGAGTGGACATGGAAGATAGGTTGCGGGCTGCGCGATGAGCCAACAAATGAATAGAAAATGTGGGAAACGATGAAAAAACAGATCTTTATTCCGGAAATCGACGGATTCTATGGAGCATTTTATCCGAACAATAGTCCTTCAGATAAAGCGATGATCATTATGCTGGGAGACAGCTCTGACGACAGACTTGCCGTCAGCGGCGCAAAATGGATCCATGAATTGGGATGCCATGCTCTTGCCATGTCCCCGGGCAGGAAAGACTACGGCCATCACAATTATCCAATCGAAAGATTCGGATCCGCGATAGCGTTTCTTAAGGAGCGGGGCATAAGAAAGATCGGTATCGCCGGTGCATCGACTACAGGGATGCTGGCTCTTGTGGCAGCATCTTATTATGCTGATATAACCCTGACCATAGCAATGTCTCCAAGTGATTTTGTAATGGAGGGTTTCTATCGTGATGGCAAAGACGGCATGACAGAGCGCCCGGGAGACAATGAATCAACAGTAACATGGAAGGGCGAGCCGCTTCCTTATCTGCCTTTTGCATACCGGCATCCTGAATACTGGCTGAAGATACAGGAAGAGTCCAAAGCCGGCAGGGATATGGTTGCTTCGAGGAAGATGTTTGATGAGTCGGAACGAAGACATCCGCTTCAGGAAGAGGAAAAAATCAAAGTTGAGAACATCAGGGGCCATATAGTCTTTGTAGGAGCTGAAGATGATGTCCTGTGGGACACTTGCAGGTATATTCGCAGGATGGAAGAAAGGCTCGCAGAGAAGCACCATGATAGTACATACCTTTCGCTGATGTACGAGCATGGAACACATTTTGTTTTCCCGGAGTCGCTGCTTAAGATCATGCTTCCCGTGGGTGCAGACCTGATGCCGATGGTTTTCAAGGCCGGAAGACAATATCCAAAAGAATGCACAGCGGTCAGGGAAGATATAGATATCAAGCTCAGGGAAACAATTGCTGAGTGGTAGTGCGTCACGATGTTATGGCACATGTGTATGCATATGGCAAAGCGGCTTTATGTGTAAATCATTACTACATAAAGCCGCGATTGTTACTGATATACTCTGTCATTCCTGATCAGTCATCATATACGCTTTCAACACTGCATTCGATGATCCTTCCGTCACTTGGTCTTTATGAGCCTTGATGAACTTGACTTCATTCATTTTGAGGCCGGCATGTTTAACAGCGATTTCTTTAAACTTGGCACATTCATCCTTAGCGGCTGCCTTGGATACGTTCTGGACTGATACCGTCTGGACTGCCTGATTGTTGTTTGCTACAGTCTGAGTTGCTGCAAAAGTACATGTGCTGCATCCTACCATGATCATGAGAGCGAGCATTGCTGAGATTATAACTGACTTCCTTTTCATTTTGTTTACCTCCCGTGGTGTTCTGTGTTTGTTTACAATTAGATAATAAGGGCACTTAGGATCTCATCCGGATGTTGCTTAAGATACAAAAGCATCACAAACTGACTGGTATGAGTACAGAAACAACGCACAATGCGCCAATTCCAACTGAAAGGGGTACAGTATGATTTTCAGAGAACTGAGACCGGATGAATATGACTTACTGAAGACTTTTCTCTGTGAAGCGATCTATGTCCCGGAAGGGGAAACGCCGCCGGAACGTTCCATCATAGAGCTGCCGGAGCTTGCCCTGTACTACGAGGACTTTGGAGAAGGCGAGGCTGATCACTGTGTAGCAGCTGATGATGATGGCCTTGTTGTTGGCGCGGCATGGGCCCGCATCATGGATGATTACGGCCATGTCGATGACGAGACGCCTTCGCTTGCGATGTCTGTGCTGAAGGATCACCGCGGACAGGGTATAGGTACTCATCTCCTTCAGGAACTGATCACTCTGCTTAGTGAAAAGGGATATAAAAAGATATCTCTGTCAGTGCAGAAAGCGAATTATGCTGTGCGCATGTATGAGCATGCCGGATTCAGAACGATCCGGGAAAACAATGATGAGTACATTATGGTATGCGATCTGCCGAATGAAACCGATCTGTATGAAGATCCCGGAGTATATGATTTTGACGAAGACATTCATGATCCATGTCTTCGCTTTCAGAAGTGACGATATGCAAATCAAAGGGTATCCTTATTCTGACATAATAATTGACTGCGCTATCTGAACGTAGAATAATATATGATCTTCTGCTTCGGAGCATCCAAGATCTTCAAGTTCAATCTTGAGGATGCCATCATCGCTTCGAATGCAAACATCGGCGGACCAACGACAGCAGCAGGCATGGCTATCTCACAGGGTTGGGTAGACCTTGTTGGACCGGCAATGCTCGTAGGTACATTCGGATACGTTATCGGAAACTATCTCGGTACTATCGTAGCAGTATCACTGGGCTTATAGAGTCTATAGTATTATACAGAAGCCCGGAGCCCATCTCCGGGTTTCTGTTTTCAGAAATCCTGTGCCATCATCCTGATAACAAACAGAGGTTACACATATGATTCAAAAAAAGCGTATTGCTAAATGGCTGATGATAACATTGATTATGGCAATAGGGATCGGTACTTTCGGTGCGCTGCATATCAACAGTGAGAAGGAAAAGGAAGTCAATGACGCACATCCTTCCTCGTACCTGACTAACCAGAGGCAGCATGATATTGACATGACGGAACTAAAGTCTTTTATTGGCGATTACCAGGCTGTTGAAAGCGGCAGCCCTGCCGTGGTTTTAAACCTCGGCAGGGCTGCAGGTGTCTTTGCTTTTGGAAAGAATTATTCAGGAGTTTTTATGAAGAAATTGTCTGAATCCTTTTGACAGGTATAGAGTAACTCCCCGGACTTAAACGAAACTAAAGTACGGAAGCATTTTAAATTTTTTTACGGGATGTCTGACGATAGAGGTCAGGCATTTTTTATGCCCATACAAACCAGAGAAACAGGTATCCGACCATGACTGCAGTCAGGGTATAGGGCACACCTATACGCATGAAGTCTCCGAATGAAACCTGATAACCTTCTCTCTCGAGCAGCCCGACTGCAGTAATGTTTGCAGAGGCACCTATAGGCGTTATGTTGCCTCCCAGAGTTGCGCCGGTCAGCAGGCCAAAATACATAAGGTACGGTTCGATGCCCAGCGAAGCGGTTACCGCTGCCAGAACCGGCAGCATAGTAGCCACATACGGTATGTTATCGACAAAAGCAGAGATCAGCACGGAACCCCAGACTATGATCGTGAATAGCAGAAAAACGTTGTTTCCGCCTATCCTGACGATCAGAGCAGCTATATCGTCGATCACGCCTACATTGATGAGCCCGCCTATGACGACAAAAAGGCCGACAAGGAGTCCCAGAGTCCCGTAATCGATGGTCTTGACGGATGTGACAGCGTCTTCCAGGCTCCTGTCCCTGATTGAGTCAATGATGATGGTGATGAGAGCCAGTGTGCAGCATATGATACCGTTTGTGATCTCCGGAGTCTCCGGGATAAAGGATGCGGTAATAAGTGCGGCAATCATAAGTATCAGCATTACTGTAGGCAGGTAGTCAGTGACTTCCGTTCTGTCCGGCGAAGGTACCGGATCGCGGTATTTTCTGAACAAAAGCATCATAATAGGGACGGTAGCGAGAGCGCCGAGCTCTACTGCAAAGAAGATTCCCGGCCTGCCGTTCATCCAGAAGAAGTCCATGAAGTCCATATCGGCAAAGTTGCCCAGCATGATAGATGTAGTATCTCCGACAAGTGTAGCGGCTCCCTGGAGGTTGGAGGACACTGAAATCGAAAGTATCATACCTACAGGATTAATGTTCAGCTTCTTACATATAACAAGTCCTATCGGCGCTACGATCAGAACCGTCGATACATTATCAATGAATGCCGAAATCACACCGGCAAAAAGAGACATGCGTATCGTTACCCACATGGCGTTTTTTGACGCTCCAAGCAAAATGTCCGCCAGAAGTACCGGCATGCGTGAATCAATGAAGTAATATACGATGACCATTGTCCCGGAGATCATCAGTAAAACATTCCAGTTGATAGCAGTCATCAGGCTGGCCGGCGGCAGTATGCCTGCTGCCAGAAAGATCACAGCCGCTGTAAGCGCATAGTACGGTCTGTATTTCGGCACTGCTATCATCAGAATGTACATCAGTACAAATAATACTAAAGCTGTTATTTTCATCACTTAGCGTCTTCCCCTCTTGATCAACGCTCATCGTTGAGCATTCTAGTGGCTATGATATCATTTTTGAAAGATTCAGTCAGTTCAAAACCATAGAAAAAAATAGACTTGTCTGTGCGGAAGTCTATGAAATGGTATTATAATATCAACAGGTGAACAGATGTACACATGCGGTTGCGAAAAATAAACGTTATAAAAAGGTAAGACAATATGGACTATATCAGAGTAACTAAAGAGAATTTAGACAGCGAGCATATCTGCTGCGCTATTTCAAACAACAAAGATATACAGGTGGCATCAAAAAAGGCGTGGATGGCAGACCGCTTTGACGATGGGCTGGTGTTTCTCAAAAGTACAGAACGCGGCAAGTGCTTCATCGAATACATCCCGGCAGAGAACGCCTGGAACCCTATAGAAGCCGAAGGATATATGTATATCGACTGCCTGTGGGTGTCAGGCTCGTTCAAAGGCCACGGCTACTCGAACGACCTGCTGAATGAATGCATCCGTGACAGCAAAGAGAAAGGGAAAAAAGGTCTTTGTATTCTGGCGGCAGCAAAGAAAAAGCCGTTTCTTGCAGATCCGAAGTATCTGAAATATAAAGGTTTTGAAGTCTGCGATGAAGCAGACAACGGTATACAGCTCTGGTATCTTCCGTTCAGCGGTGACGCGGGCAGGCCGGGATTCAAAGAATGCGCAACCGTTCAATGCAAAATATGTGCCGGTCGTTGAGCAGACCGCAAAGGAAAACGGTATTATGTTCAGGGCTGTCAGGATCGGAACCAAAGAAGAAGCTCAGAATGCGCCGACTCCGATCACTACATACGCACTGTTCCGGGATGGAGAATACCTGACCAACGAGCAGATGAATGACAAGAAATTCCTGAAGCTTCACAGCAGGAAATCAGAATAGATATATGGAACGTAAAAGATTATTAAAGGAAGCATTGACCAAGTTTTTTTCAGGAGTTATCCTGCTTGGTGCTTTGCTTTTTCTGCCGGCGGGAGATGCAGGCTGGAAAAACGGCTGGATACTTATGGCGGCATTGTTCATACCAATGTTTTTCGCAGGTATCCTGATGCTTGCCAAGGCACCGGATCTTCTGAGAAGCAGGCTGAAAGCAAAAGAAACACAGAGTGAGCAGAAAGATGTCATCAGATACAGCGGCATCATGTTTCTCGCCTCGTTCGTAACAGCAGGGCTTAATCACAGGTTTCAGTGGATATCTATGCCAGCCGCGGTTTCATGGGCAGGCATTTTGGTATTTCTGCTTGGCTACTGTATGCTCGGAGAAGTACTGAGAGAAAATCAGTATCTGTCCAGGGTGATTGAAGTTCAGGAGAATCAGTCGGTCGTTGATACAGGACTATACGGAATCGTAAGACATCCGATGTATTCAGCAACAGTGCTGCTGTTTCTCAGCATGCCGCTGATCCTGGATTCGCTGCCATCTTTTGTCATTATGCTGGCTTATATACCGATCATAACGAAACGGATCAGGAATGAGGAAGCTGTCCTTGAGGCAGAACTCCAAGGCTATTCAGAATACAAGAAAAAAGTACGCTGCAGACTGATCCCGTTTGTCTGGTAGACAGCCCGGGATACAGCACAGAGCCGGTTAGTTCAAGTCAGCAAGGTCAGAGAGTGTCTTTGAATCAAAGAATGCTATCGTCAGCTCATAGTATTCACGCCACATAGGAAGTGTTTTGCATTCCTGCGCGCTCGGGCATGAGACTGCATTTTGTCTGAGGCAGGCAACCGGCGCAAGCGAACCTTCCAACAGTTCAAGAATCTCAGAAATTCTGTAATTTTCAGGCTCCCGTGTCAGCTTATAGCCTCCGCTGCGGCCGCTCGCAGCTGTCAGCAGTCCGCCGTTTACCAGCTCTTTGCCGATCGATTCAAGGTATTTTTTAGATATTTTCTGTCTGGCGGCAATATCTTTGAGAGGCACATAACCGCCTTCTGAATTCTCAGCAATATCTATCATTACACGGATTGCATAGCGGCCTTTCGTTGAAATCATGCGCACCCCTCCCGAATCTTTTTACCTAGTATATCACAGGGAGAAAAAAACCACATTCAGTAATACAATATCTCATATAATGATGACATTGATCACTTAGAACCAGCGCATTAGTGGTATTATTAGCTCAATGACAGAAGGACTGACTCGGGGGAACATGAGCCATGCGCTGCTCACTCCCGGCTGAAAGAGGCAGAAATGAAAAATCTGGAATGGTGCATATACACATACAGGCACAGAAAAGCTTTTGAATACTGCGTGAAGAGGTACATCCGCGAGCCGGTCCTGAGAGAAGAAATGCTCAGGCGCGCGGCTGTCCATGATATGGATAAAATGATAATGTATCTTTTCATGGATCAGAAGTCTGCGCAGGAGATGCATGTCAGGACCCAGCCACATCACCTTGAGAACGACCTGCCGAGAACCTATGAGGATTTTGTTGAGACGGTAATCGACTATGAGTGCGCGCCATATACCAAACCCGATAAGCCGCTCAACGCATACGACTTTACTTATCTTCTTATGGACTGGAAGGCGCTGGATGAAGAAACAGGCAATAAGCTGATTTCTGTAATGGAGGAAATCGGCATCGCCAATTCAACAACATATATCGATGATGAAGAGGGACAGAAATATATAAGCAGTCTGGAAGATGTCACAGAAGAGATGATATACGAAGAGATCCTGACATATATCAATGAGCATCGAGACAATGCGCTTGACATGGTGCTTGAGCATGTCAGGAAGAACAGACAGGGGTAAGACAGAAAACCGGACCCTGTTGTTTACGGGAGGTGGATGAATTGATCAAAGAGGACTTTTTCAAAAACTGGGATTACAAAAAGCACGCTAAGTTCTGCACAGCGGTTTACCTTGGACTGTACGCTTTTGACATGACAGTTTCATACTTCATTGTTAAGAAGCTGCTTAAAAAATACGATATGTAAAATACAGGAGAACAGGGGAAGACCCTGTTTCTTCAGATAAGAACTATGTCAGAAACAGCAAAGAAAATAATCAGGATCCGGACCGGCGGACAGAGCGGTGTTGACAGAGCCGCGATGGATTTTGCAAGAGAGCATGATATCACTTTATGCGGATGGTGCCCTAAGAACGGATGGGCAGAGGACTATCCGGAAGCGCCCGGTGTTCTGAGGGACTATCCGGAGCTTAAGGAAACTCCTTCGGAAGGCACAGAGCAGCGGACAAAATGGAATATGAGAGACTGCGACGCGATACTGACGATCATCCCCGATTCTGCTAAGCATTCACCGGGCACGCAGACAGGTCTTGAAGAGGGCAAGTCGCTTGGCAAACCTATGTATACAGCAGCGGGACCGGGCGATATACCGGCCATCATTCAGTGGATCAGCACTCTGCCTGCCGGTACAGAGCTTTGCATCGGCGGACCTCGCGCGAGTGAGTGCCCGGAGGCATATGATGTGACAAAAGCACTGCTTGAATCACTGTTCGGGTCTGCAGATGATCCTGGCAAGCGATATTACATCTATATACTTCGATGCGCAGACGGAACATTTTATACAGGGTATACTACAGACAGGCAAGGGTGCCAAGTACACACGGGCGCGGAGGCCGGTGGAACTTATATACACGGAAGTGTTTGATGATAAGAGAGAAGCGCAAAGGCGCGAATATGCGATCAAGCAGCTTACCCGGGCAGATAAGGAACGTCTGATCAATATGAACCATTCCGGAGTGATATAATTTGCTGGCTTGAACCTGATGATTATTGTATTCTTTAATATATTGATAGTGTAAAATAGAAAAAATCTGCATTTTGCTGTATGGCATGACCGGCGGAAATGGCGGATACTCAGATCCGGCGGATCTGTTTGAGAGAGGGGCGGAAAGAGTGAAGATCTTAGTGATAGGAACCGGAAAAGTCGGCAGTCTTCTGATAGAACAGCTGGCTCAGGAAGGACATGAGATCGTAGCGATCGACAATAATGAAAAAAAGGTTGCAGACATACAGAATGAGCTTGACGTGCTCTGTCTGGTCGGAAACGCAATCGACAGAGCTGTGCTAAGTGAAGCGGGCGTCAGTGCGGCTGATCTTGTAATAGCCGCAACAGACAGTGACGAGGTCAACATGCTCTGCTGTCTTTTGTCAAGAAAACTCGGAGCTCCGCATACCATCGCACGTGTGCGCAAGCACGAACTGGCAGATGAGATAGGCATGTTTTCTGAAGACATGGGACTGTCTATGACCATCAACCCGGAGCGCTATGCAGCGCAGGAGATCTTCCGGCTGCTCAGATTCACAGGGCTGACATCCGTCGAGACCTTCGGGCACGGTCTGTTCGAAATGATAGAGTTCTGCCTGACGGATGACGGACCGGCCACCTCGATGACACTCAGGGATCTTGCAGTAAAGGGCCGCTCAAATGCTCTGATCTGCGCGATCAAGAGAGACGGCAAGACAATCATCCCTGACGGAAGCGCCACCCTCATGAAGGGCGACATCGTATGCTTTGCGGCAAAACCTAAGGATGCCGAACAATTCCTTCATATGTGCGGTATCAAAAGCCGTATGCCAAAGCATGTGATCATCATCGGCGCAGGCCGTATCACCTATTATCTGATCCGCATGATGCGCAGGATCGGCATGACTCCTGTGGTCATTGAAAAAGATGAGGCGAAAGCAGAAGCGTTCAATCAGGAAAGTCCGGACGTTCTCGTCATCAATGCTGACGGAACAAACCGTGATACGCTTGATGAAGAAGGTCTCGATACAACAGATGCTTTTGTCACACTCACCGGAACTGATGAAGTCAATCTGCTGATGGGAATGTATGCGCACCGGGAAGGTGTTGCAAAGGTCGTAACCAAATCTAAAAGCAATATGCTTGATCTCATCGACAGCACGCGTACGGGAAGTATCGTCTGTCCGCGCGATATCGTTTCGGACCGCGTAATAAGCTATGTGCGTGCGATGGAGAGCGCAGGCGGCAGCAACGTAGAGACCGTTTACCGTATTGCCGGAGGTACTGCGGAGGCACTTGAATTCAGGGTCAGAGATGAAAACAAGGCCCTGACCGGAATCCCGCTGAAAGACCTCAGGATCAGAGACGGTGTCCTGCTTTGCGCGATCCTCAGAAACGGTGCTGTCGTGATCCCTCGCGGCAATGACACCATTGAGCAGGGCGACCGTGTTGTCATAGTGACGACCCTGAAACAGCTGACAGATCTTTCCATGATCCTTAAATAGTCAATGAAAACAAAAGTAGTGATACATACAGTCGGAATGATAATGCTGATTGAGGCTTGTCTGCTGATCATCCCCGCGATTGTGGGACTGATTTATCACGAACAGGCTTCTTTTCGTGCGTTTCTGATTTCTGCCTGTGCC
>ONHU01000144.1 GCA_900317675.1 uncultured Eubacteriales bacterium | reverse complement strand
TTGTTGGTAAGGTGTTTTTAACATTGTGTAATAATAAACGGAAGTCGATAAGGCAACCTCCTTAAGACTTAAATGGTGATCAGGAAAGCAGAATGCCGAACATTGTGAAGTACTGTTTTTCTGATCATTACTATTTCCGGATTTTGAGTCCGACCTGCCATGGACTGCGTGCAGGCGGCACTTTGGACCAGACTTATATGGATAATCAGATAAAAAGAAAGATCAGATAGTAAGGAAGATCTGATAACAAGTAATTCAGATAAAGGGAACAACAGAGGACCGGATCATGAAGATAAAGGAGACTCTCAGGAAAGTTCGCGGATTTGCGGGAAGACACAAAAAGATCACAGTACCGGCGCTGATACTAATCCTCGCGGCAGGATCGTTTATTATAAGAACGCAGATAGCAGCAAAACTCAGCACGGGTGGCGAAATGCCGGAAGTCAGGACCGCTGCAGTAGAGAAACGGGATCTTACGCAGAGCGTGACAATGTCAGGAACGGTGCAAAGCTTTGGCATGCATTCAGTGACAAGCCAGGTGTCGGGAGTAGAGATAAAATCAGTCAATGTAAATGTCGGCGACAGAGTGAGCAAAGGAGATGTGATCGCGATCCTTGATGATTCACAGGCTGCTGCTGATAGGAACGCGGCAAGAGAGTCGCTTGCGTATACTGAGGAAAGCAATGATCTCAGCATATCTTCCGCTCAGAGAAATTACTGCAACGCGCGAGAAGATGAAAAGATACAGAGACAGCGCGGAAAGGAGGCTGTCGGAGACGCAGCTGATAAGTATAACGAGCTGACTCAGGAAAAAGCCGCCGCCGAGTCAAAACTTATAGCCACACAGAAAAAGATCGAGGAGACCCGGAAGGCTCTCGACAAAGAGACAGATCCGGTCAAAAAAGAAAAGCTGAAAGAAACGCTTGAAGCGGACAAAGCTGCTGAGGCGGCGCTCATTGAGCAGATAGACGCATTTGATATCTCGATCGCGGATGCGGAGAAAGCTGTAAGAGATGCGCAGAACGCGCGTGATGATAATGACCGGGCCGCATCCCGAAGCGTAGAGGAACAGAGAGAGGCGCTCGAGGCTGCTAAACTTTCCGCACGCCAGAGTCTCGTATCACCTGAAAACGAAGTAAACAAGGCCAGTCAGGAGGTCGATAAATGCACCGTAAGAGCAGACTCAGACGGAGTGATCATCGATCTGCCGGTAAAGGCCGGAGATATATATAAAGGCGATGTGATTGCGACGATACAGGATGACAGCAGTTATATGATTTCCGCGACAGCTGATCAATTTGATATTCCGAGTCTGGCAGTCGGCCAGAAAGCTCTTATAACCGTCAAGGCAGCTGAGATCGAAGACAAAGGCGGCTTGATCGAAAGAGTAGCTGTCGCGCCTATAACAGCATCTGCAATATCAGAAGGTGCCGCACAGGGAGCCTCTTCAGGCGATGCCGGTTACCAGGTGATCGTGAAGCTGGATTCGGCTAATGACAAACTAAGAGCAGGCATGAAAGCAAAGGTAGTTGTGAATGTCTTTGAGAAAAAGAATGTGCTTGCCGTACCTGATGAGTGCATACAGACAGATGAAGACGGCAGATATTATATCGAGACTGTCGATGAATCGGGAGAGATCTCCCGGATACATGTTGAATACGGGATGAAGACCGAATACTACTCGGAAATCAGAGGCGAGGGCGTCAAAGAAAACCTTAAAGCAGTGATACCTGAGACTTCAGCAGATGAAGAGGAGGAACTGTTCTACTGATGCAGATCATTCGACTTGAAAAAATCCATAAAAGATATTTTGAGGGCAAAGAAAACGAACTTGAGGTACTCAAGGGCATAGACCTTTCTATCAGCAGAGGTGAATTCGTCGCTGTAGTCGGCGCGTCGGGATCAGGAAAATCGACTCTGATGAATATCATAGGAGTGCTGGACAGACCATCTGAAGGCCGGTACTTCCTCGATGGCACGGATATTGCCGAAGCAGATGACCGGGAGCTGTCAGGCATCAGGAACAAGCAGATAGGCTTTGTGTTCCAGACATACAACCTGATCCCGAGGATGAGCGCGCTCAGGAATGTAGAGCTTCCGATGCAGTACGCGGGCGTCAAAGCAGCCGTGAGGAAAAAGCGCGCTGAAGAGCTTTTGCGGACAGTCGACATGCAGGATCGCATGGATCATACTCCTGATGAGCTCTCCGGAGGACAGAAGCAGAGAGTCGCCATCGCAAGGGCTCTCGCTAACGATCCTTCAATACTCCTTGCCGATGAGCCGACAGGATCTCTGGATTCTTTTACAGGCAGGATGATAATGGACCTGTTTCACAGGCTTCACAGAGAGAAAGGTATAACCATAGTTCTGATCACGCACTCTCCGGAGCTTGCTGATGAGACTGAAAGAATATTGACGATAAGTGACGGAATGATAACAGGTGAGAGAAAGGGTGCTGCGGATGGATATGTTCCTGGATAATATAAGTATGGCGCTCTCTCAGATCAGGAGCAACAAGATGAGCGTCGGAGAGTCAATGAACAGAGCCATCTCAGAGGCCATGAATGAATTCGGGGTCGGGAATATAAGCTTTTATCTGACAGAAAAGGAAACTGCCGGAGAAAAAGAATATACATATCGCGATCTCAGGGACAGCGACTGCGTCTCCGAAGAGATATTTGAGGATATGCGCCGCCATTTTGCCGGACGGGTGCAGGGGATATCACTAAGCGAGAATATCGGCGACGGCACGATCGAATCATCCAATACAGACCAGAAGATAAGTATCAACGGTGTCAACAGCATGGCGCTCGATTCAAGAAAACTGCAGATCGAGTCTGGCAGAGTATTTGACAGTGCGGATCACAGCAATATGAGAAGAGTCATCATCATATCTTCTAAGCTTGCTGAGGAACTGTACGGAGAAGATTATATACATAATGCCATCGGAAAAGTGCTTGAGTGCGAGATCAGCGGCAAGTATTACGGCTATACGATACTGGGAATCTACGAATATGACCCGTCAGCAAGCGGCCGTAACATGTTCGCTATGGGTTCGACGCCGCCATCCGAGGCATTCATACCACTGCGTACTGCTTTCGCGGAAACCAACAGGGATATGCTTTTTACGTATTTCGATGTAGTTGCCGATCCTGAAGAGGACGCTCAGGCTCTGATGGACGAGATATCTGCATTTATAAACAGCAAGTATTACAGAAACAATGATGCCTTTGAGATGCAGGGATACAGCATGCAGGCGATCATAAGAGAATCAGAACAGACGATAGGAATGGTCAAACTCGCTATATCTGCCATAGCGGCGATATCACTGCTCGTAGGCGGGATAGGAGTCATGAACATAATGATAGTATCTATCACAGAAAGGACGAGGGAAATAGGGACGAGAAAAGCCCTCGGAGCTACCAACAATTCGATCAGACTGCAGTTTATCACTGAAGCGATCGTTTTGTGTATCACGGGGGGCGTTATAGGACTTGCGGGAGGAACCGCATTAGGATTAGGGGCATCAAAACTGATGAGATTTCCTGTAACGGCTCCCGTGAAGTGGATGGTGATAAGCGTTTTGTTCTCGATGGCGATGGGCCTGTTTTTCGGGATATATCCGGCCAACAAAGCTGCAAGAATGAATCCGATCGATGCTCTTCGATACGAATAGAAATCACGGTTCATCAAACCAGTTCTTCACTGTCTTTCATATACAGATCGGCAAAATCCAGAGCTTTGTCGATCTGTTCTTCTGTGAACTGATCCAGCTCAAGATACTTGCGGAGCTCTTCTTTTGACACCGGTGCTACACTCAGATATGAAGCGACTTCAAAATCCGCATTTTCCTGCCAGTCAACATCCATAGTGCTTACTGCCAATTTTGCTTTCTCTTTGCCGCACCATCCGTATTCACACAGAGCATCTATCAGAGCCTGCTCAGAATAATTATCCATAGCAAGATATAGCTCCGCTATTTCCTGAAGATCTTCAACAGACAGATCATATCTTAAAGCGTTCGCTAAAGAGGCTGAGCTGTTCTTTCTCGAATATAGCAACTCCGCAATAGGGAGTCCAGCGAGTACTGCAATCAGGATTATTGTACGAGTCTTCATTGATTTAGTTCTCCTTTACGAAACAGACATGATCTTTTACAATCAGTGAAAAGCGAGAGCTATATCCTGCTTAAATTATAAGATTTGCATACTAACACCGAAAACACTCTGGCTGAGGGTGACTATGTGATCATGTCGAAGCAGGCTTACAAATTAAAAAGTCCTCAGCGTGGAGATATCGTGCTTATTGAAAGCGACTTATATGATTCTGTGACCGGTCAGAAACGTCTTATCATCAAGAGAGTCGTAGGGATGCCAGGAGACAGTATCAATATCGAGAACAATAAGCTTTATATCAACGGGGAATACTACTCTGAAGATTATATAAAAGGCGATTCAACACCGGCGCTGGATATCCCGCCCCAAAACAGTGAGGTAACTGTGCCGGAGGATCATTACTACGTGCTCGGAGATAACAGGCTAAGCAGTGTCGACTCAAGGACAGATATGATCGGTTTTATCGATTCCGCCTGTATCAAAGGCAAAGCCGTATTCAGACTGTATCCTTTCAGCACTATCAGCAGGTTCTGAAAAAAGAAAAGGTGGTGATGAGATGTGAAAGGCAACAACAAAAGAGAAGAAACAGGAATAGTGGTTTTCCTATTCATACTTATAATCCTTACAATTACCTTCATCGATTTTCTCGCAAAAAATGAATCGCCGCCCGCTGAAGAAGCAGAAGAAACAATAACAGAAGAGCAGGAAACAGGTTTGCTTGAACATCTATGGGAATTAATCGGAGGCATCGAATAGATGCTTCTTTTTTGTTTCGGGTCGTTGGTTTTCCGTTGGTGTCAGTCTATTACTATATTAAGAATTGGGAGGGCATCAACAATGGATGTTATGAAAAAAGCAAAAGAAATCATGCCTGAGATCATACAGATCCGAAGGCATATCCATGCTCATCCTGAGCTTGGAGGTAAAGAGTATCACACTTCCGATCTGATCAAGAGCAGACTCATCAAGATGGAGATAGATGATATCACTACTCCGACAGATACCTCTGTAATCGCGACAATCAGAGGCCGTAAAGGCGGAGGACGGTGCATCGCATTAAGAGCTGACATCGACGCGCTGCCGGTGCAGGAAGAAACGGGTCTTGATTTTGCAAGCGAGAAAGAAGGCATCATGCACGCGTGCGGTCATGATATGCATACAGCGATGATGCTGGGA
>ONHU01000022.1 GCA_900317675.1 uncultured Eubacteriales bacterium | reverse complement strand
TGGCGGAGGACATGGGACTCGAACCCACGGGGCTGTTACGCCTTACCTGATTTCCAATCAGGCTCCTTAGCCACTCGGTCAATCCTCCACGGCTAATTATTTTTCAACAAAGTGTGTCGGGCTTTTTTAGCCCAGCTCAGTTATGATAGCACAGAGAACCTTGAATTTCAACACTTCTGAGTGCTTTATTTTTCCAAAATCTCACTTTCAGATTGTAACTTGACTGCATTTTTCAAGATCAAAAATATCATTTAGATTATTCTGAGGAATCGTTATTGAAGGGATGGCGGTAAGCCACACCGTCTTATATATCAGCACAATCAGCCTGTGATTCCATGATGCGCAGAATGGATAAAAGAGTTTCACCCAGTTCTTCTGCACTAACAGCTGCAGGTAAGTTCACAGGAGCTTTTGATCTATCGATTGCATATCCGCCAGTTTGAGGTGGCACTTTCATTCTTATAATGTGTATCCCGCAATCATCAGAGAACACCTTTACATTACTGTAAGTAAAACTGAATTTTTTGAAGCTCCTGATTCCGCTTTTACTCCAATACTCTTTGGTATTCAATTTTTCTGCAGATGGCATATTGGCAAATCTGCTCATGCGTTCAAGCACAATGTTTCCAATAACAGTCGGGGTAATTGTATCGTTTGGATAACCTTCCGGATTCACCGCTGTGTGAGCCCCCTTAGGTTCTCGCACTGGTATATTATCAACAATGATCACTCCGTATTCGCGGGAATAATATAAGTGCACGTTCCAATCATTCGTGTATGAGTTGTATTTTTCTGCACATACTATTTCCAAGTCCCCGTCGACAAAGCCACAGGCTATGCCGCCTGATTCTTTCAGCTTTTCAGAATATGCGCCAGATTCCAGATATACTTGAATCAATCTTTTTACTTGAGAATGCACTTTTTCCCAAGTGATATCTTCCCGCCATGAAAAAGGTTTCTCTCTTGTGCCAAAGTCTGTTATTTCATCACCAACCCAATCATCATTCTCATCAAATGATGAAGTACCGACTACTTCTACAGACCACACTTTATTTTCATTCTCATAAATGTTAAAGCAGAGAGCGACAACATCGCTCGGAATATCATTTCGCAAGACCGAATCGAGCCATTGTTTAAAAAGATCAGGCAATGACATTTCTGCAGGTGCAGTTTTCTTAAACTTATCAAAAAATCCCATGATTCTTATTCCTCACGATATTTTTAATAAATCGCTAATTGTCTTTTAGTCAAAAGCCAGTATAGACTCAGCATCATCTGACTCTGATGAAGTCGATGGTGCTCTATAGCCCTTTGGCTTTGAGATCGGCGGCCAGCTGCACATAAAACTCTCTGACATCAAAATCTACGATATTCTCTCTGTTCAGATCTATCATATCGGCATGCGAAATGCCCCGGTTCTCTTTATTATCCAGAAATGCATATTTCTCTCCCCATGCAAATGACCTCTCACCCACAAGACCGTCATTCCTGCCGTCGAAGAGTTTTACTATCCCGTATGTAAAATTCAAAGGGAATTTTCCTGAGGCAGCCCTGCTCTGTACTGAGCCTACCCACTGATATAGAATGCCCGGTCTGTCCGGGGTCTCCTCATTGAATCTCTGGCATGAAGACGCAGTCAGGTCGCGTACTGCTGAGATAAAATCAGGATCCGTATCTCCCAGCTTTTCGGCTGCCGTGTTATACTTCCCGGCAAATTTGATCTGTACTGAATCAGGGATCTTGTCAAGGAAATAGTCAGCGAACTCGCATCCCCAGTGCGGGGTATTTATCGTTGTTATGGATGCAATATGCTCTCCTGCTGTAGTCTTTGCGGCTGCTGCTCTTGCATCAAGACCGCCTTTGGAATGGGCTATAATATTGACCTTCCCGCATCCGGTCTCATTGACTATATCCAGAATACGTGTTTCAAGTTCCATCGCACAGTCCATTACCGAAGCTGCACTGTGATGTTGTCCGTAGAAGACTGTTGCGCCATTCCTCTCCAGTTCTCCAGGTATCCTTCCCCAGTAATTCAGTACTTCAGAATCTCTGAAAAACACTCCGTGAACAAGTAGGATAGGATATTTCGTTCTGCATATAAGAGCCTGTTTCCTGGACTCATTGAGAACAGCCTTTTGTGTTTCTGTCTGTATTTCAGCACTGCAGATTCTGACTATCTTCCCAAGCATCAATATATTCGCGATCGGGATCCATCCCAGTGCTATACCCATTACCCTGTGGTTTATACCAAGCTGAACAGAAGAAATATACACCATTATTATCCCGGTCCAGAAAATAACGGTCTCAATGACAGCCAGAAAAGCCGCCGCAACGATCCACGGTAAATATCGATCTGGGGATTTTGCAAAGAATAAAGCCACAAGAACAATGTCAGTAATTACCAGAATGATAAATACTTTAAGTATAGATGTCCCTGTTTTTAATGTTCTGATATTCCCAAGCATATGATATGGTCTTCTGTAAAAATCCTGCCGTCAAATCAACTGTAGAATATTATATATTAACACACCTTCGAATCATAGTATCCGAGGGGCCAGTGCTTTAGTAATCTGTGTTTCCTGCACATAATATTATATAGTTTTAAAATCGCGGATATGTTATTATTAAGAAGTTAACATTAGTTAACTTCTAACAATTACAAGCAAGGCGGCTTTTATTATGACTCTCAGAGAACTTGGTATAGGTGAATCAGCGTTAATCTTGTCTGTCGGCGGCGAAGGTGCTCTTCGGCAGCATTTTCTTGATATGGGCGTCATTCCGGGTGCCGAAGTCACGGTCATCAAGTTCGCGCCGATGGGAGATCCGGTTGAGATCAAGATCCACGGATATGAACTGACTCTGAGGCTCGATGATGCAGCCAAGATCGAAATACAGAAAATCACTAAGGCTCAGGCCGAAGAGATCGAGGAAAATGAACGCAAGGCAAGCACTGAACATCCGGGGCTGGGCGAAGGCGGAAAGTTCCATCCTAAAGGGACAGGAGATCCTCTTCCGCAGGGAACTGTCCTCTCTTTTGCGCTCGTAGGCAATCAGAACAGCGGCAAGACCACCCTCTTCAATCAGCTTACAGGATCCAACCAGCATGTCGGTAATTTCCCGGGTGTGACCGTTGACCGCAAGGATGGTCCTATCAAAGGGCATCCGGATACTCTTGTGACCGACCTGCCGGGCATCTACTCCATGTCACCTTACAGCAGCGAGGAAATCGTTTCACGTAACTTTGTCCTGAACGATAAGCCTCACGCGATCATCAATATCGTCGACGCGACGAATATCGAGCGCAACATGTATCTGACGATGCAGCTGCTTGAGATGGATGTCCCTGTCGTTGTGGCTCTCAACATGATGGATGAACTGAGCGCTAACGGAGGCACCATAGATGTCAATGAGATGGAAAGTATCCTCGGTACTCCTGTAGTTCCGATTTCCGCAGCCAAGAATCAGGGTATCGACGAGCTTGTGGATCACGCGATCCATATAGCAACCTATCAGGAAAAACCGGCCCGTACAGACTTCTGCGACCAGAATGATCATGGCGGAGCTGTTCACAGATGTATACACGCAGCTTCTCACCTCATCGAAGACCATGCGGTCAAAGCAGGGCTTCCTCTCAGATTTTCGGCAACGAAGGTGATTGAAGGCGATCCTATCGTCATCCGCGCCTTAGACCTTGATCAGAATGAACAGGAAACGATCGAACATATCGTTCTGCAGATGGAAGAGGAGCGCGGACTCGACAGAAGCGCGGCTATTGCCGATATGCGTTTTGCATTCATACAGAAGATCTGTGCTGAAACGGTGCGAAAGCCTCATGAAAGTAAAGAACGCCTGAGGAGTGAGAAAATCGACAGATTCCTCACAGGCAAGTACACCGCCATCCCTGCTTTCATCGTGATCATGGGCATTGTGTTCTTCCTGACTTTCAATGTGATAGGCGCATGGCTTCAGGGACTTCTTGAACTGGGGATCGGCGCTCTCACAACTGCTGTAGATGCCGCTCTCACTGCAGGAAATGTCAATGAAGCGATCCACGGCCTGATCATCAACGGGATATTTGAGGGCGTCGGAAGTGTATTAAGCTTCCTGCCGATCATCGTTACGATGTTCTTCTTCCTGTCTCTGCTCGAAGATTCAGGCTACATAGCCCGAGTCGCTTTCGTCATGGACAGGATACTAAGGCGTATTGGACTCTCCGGAAGGAGCATCGTACCGATGCTGATAGGCTTTGGATGTACGGTACCGGCTGTAATGGCTACGCGTACCCTGCCAAGTGAACGTGACCGCAGGATGACGATCCTGCTGACTCCTTTCATGAGCTGCTCAGCCAAACTCCCGATTTACGCGTTTTTCGTAAATGCGTTTTTCCCGGGACACGGTGGTCTGATCATGGTCGGCCTGTATGTGCTTGGGATCATTACCGGCATACTGATTGCCTTTCTCTACAGGGGATTCCTTTTCAAAGGAGAAGCCGTCCCGTTCGTGATGGAGCTGCCTAATTACCGTATGCCGGGGGCCAGAAATGTCTTGCGCCTTCTGTGGGACAAGGCAAAAGACTTCCTTCAGAGAGCGTTCTCAGTCATACTGATCGCTACCGTTATTGTCTGGCTCCTCCAGAGCTTTGACTTCCGCTTCACCCTGGTTGCGGATCAGCAGGACAGCATACTCGCTGCCATAGCAGGAGTGATCGCGCCTCTGATGAAACCGATCGGTCTTGGAGACTGGCGTATATGCACAGCACTCATCTCCGGATTCATGGCCAAAGAAAGTGTCGTTTCTACACTGGGCATACTCTTCGGAAAGAGTGTAACGACAGCTATCACATCTGCTGCCGCAGGATCGCTTCTGGTATTCTCGCTGCTTTACACTCCATGTGTCGCAGCGATCGCATCCATACGCAGGGAAATGGGCGCAAGATGGGCATTCGCAGTGGTTGTATGGCAGTGCGTCATAGCATGGATCGTATCATTCATCGTCTATATGATACTGCATTGAAACTGATAAACTAAAAACAGCCTGCATGGCAAGCTAAACCGTTATTGCTTGTCATACAGGCTGTTTTTTATTATCTGTGAAACATATCAGCGGTCTTCCCTGTTCTCTGAAAGGTCTTCGAACATTGCCGCTACGCTTGGCGCATTCTTCGTGAGCTTTTTGATGCTCAGATCCTCGGCCTTGTTGTTGGCAAGTCTGAGATTGTTTTCAGATGAAAGCAGGGCTTCTTTGGTCTTCTGCAGATGAGTGATCGTCTTGTCTATTTCCTCGATCGCTTTGCTGAATTTCTCGCTTGCTATGCGGTAATTCCTGCCGAACGCGTCTTTGAAAGCATTCATATTCTCCTCAAAGTGGATGATATCCACCTGCTGATTTCTGACTACAGCAAGCTCTCTCTGATATTTCAGCGAATTGAGCGCAGCATTTCTGAGAAGTGTGATCATAGGAATGAAGAACTGCGGACGGATCACATACATCTTTTCATATCTGTATGAAACGTCTACGATACCGTTGTTATACAGTTCATTGTCTGACTCAAGAAGTGATACCAGGACCGCATATTCGCAGTTCTTTTCTCTGCGGTCCTTGTCAAGTTCCCTGAAAAAGTCCTCGTTTTTGTGTTTCGTCGCGGTAGTATCCATCTCATTCTTCATCTCGAACATGATGGATATGAATTCGGTGCCGTCATCTGCGGCTTCTCTGAAAATGAAGTCTCCCTTGCTGCCGGTCCTCGCATCGTTGTCTTTCTCAAAATAAGCATTCGGGAACGCAGTCATCCTGAGTGAGTTGAACTGATTCTGACAATGCTGCTCCAGACTTTCGCCTACCATCTTGGTGGACTGACGGGCTTTGAAGTCCTTAAGGCGCTCGATCTCTTCGTCACGCAGCCTCAGTTCGGTCTTGTGGTTCTCGACAAGCTGCTTTTCAGTCAGTTCACTCTGTCTCTGCTGCACCTCAAGATCTCCGCTGAGCTTAGTGATCTCAGCGTTCATGTCTGCGATCTCTTTGTCTTTCGCCTGAACGGCTCTGGTTACTGCAAGCTCTTTTTCCGTATCACTCTTTTCGATCTCGGCACGGAGTTTCGCCAGTTCTTCGCCAAGCTCATTTCTGATTCTGTCGATTTCAAGAGCCTTCTCAGCTTTGAGTCTGTCCGCCTCGCGTTCTTTCTCCGCTTTCAGTCTGTCGATTTCACGCTCTCTTTCTGCCAGTTCCGATTCTTTTCTGGAAACGGTCTCACTCAGGATCTTCTCCTGCTCCATGCGCTGGAGAGCGAGATCACTGTTCTTCTTCTCGGCAAGCTCTGCTTCTCTGCGCCCGAGCTCTTTTTCGAATTCTTTGTCTCTTATCTGCTGGACTATCTGCGCATATCCGGTCTCATCGACCTGAAAGATCTGTCCGCAGTTAGGGCATTTAATTTCCTGCATATCAAAGCCTCCTGCTTATTATCAGCATCCCGTGCTTTTACTCTGCGCTGAGTTTCTGAGTGTTATACAGCTCAGCGTATTCACCGCCCTCAGCGAGCAGTTCCTCGTGTGTTCCTGACTCTGTTATCCTTCCGTCTTCAATAACGATGATCCTGTCGGCATTCCTGACTGTCGCCAGTCTGTGCGCGATCACCAGAGAAGTCCTGCCGCGTGCCAGTTCGTCGAAGCTGCTCTGTATCCTCTGCTCTGTAACCGTATCCAGAGCCGATGTTGCCTCGTCCAGGATCAGGATCTTAGGATCCTTGAGGAAGATCCTGGCTATTGAGAGACGCTGTTTCTGTCCTCCCGAGAGCTTGGTCCCGCGCTCGCCTACATAAGTTTCGAACTGGTCCGGCATCTCCATTATATCATCATAGATCTCCGCGCGCCTGGCTGCTTCCACTACTTCCGAATACGTCGCGCCCGGTCTGCCGTATCTGATGTTTTCAAGTATTGTGTCAGCGAAAATAAACACATCCTGCTGCACGATACCGATGTTTTCCCTGATAGAAGTCTTGGTCACCCGGCGTATATCCTGCCCGTCTATCAGGATGCTTCCTTCAGTCACGTCATAAAATCTCGGGATCAGCTGGCAGAGAGTACTCTTCCCTCCGCCTGACGGACCGACAATAGCTACCGTCTCTCCGGCTTTTACGTGCAGGTCAAGGTGATCTATGACCTCGGTACTGTCATCGTAGGAAAAAGAAATATCATTTACATCGATGTCCCCGCGAGTCACCTCTATCGGCTTCGCGTCTGGTTCCTCAACGACAACAGGCTGCATATCCATGATCTCATTGAATCTGCGCAATCCCGCCATACCGTTGGCAAAAATCTCGGCAAACTGAGCAAGCTTTCTGACAGGTGTCACGAAAGTATTGACGAAAAGAGTAAAGGTGATCAGATCGATGTAGTTGAGCGAGCCCTTCATGATGAGATATCCGCCGAAAGTGATCACCACAACAGGCATGATGCCCATGAAAAACTCCTGAGTCGCAAAGAATGACCCCATCGCTTTGAAATACACCCTTCTTGCCTCTATATATGAGTCATTGGAATGTGTGAATCTGTCCTGTTCGACGCTTTCATTGGCAAAAGCCTTTGAAGTCTTCATCCCGCTGAGACTGGTCTCGATATCCGCGTTTATCCCGGCGAGCTTTCTCTTGACTTCGGTCGAGGCTTCAGACATGCTCCTGCGCCTCTTCATCACGACAATGATGAAGATCGGTATGAGAACCGCTACCACGAGGGCAAGTCTCCACTCCATACAGAACATGAAGGCAAGAGAACCGATAATAGTCAGCGTGGAGATCAGCAGATCTTCGGGGCCGTGATGCGCAAGTTCCGTTATCTCAAACAGATCACCCGTGAGACGGCTCATGAGCTTGCCGGTACGGTTTTTGTCATAAAACTCAAAATCAAGCAGCTGCAGATGTCTGAACAGTTCCGCGCGGATGTCTGCTTCAACATATACCCCGAAAAGGTGCCCTATGTATGTCATAAGATACTGTCCGGCAGAGCGAAGCACATAAAAGCACCCCACGCAGAGCATCAAAGCAAAGAATGGTCTGTATGCCTTGCCGGGCAGCATTTCATACATGGCATATCTGGATACAAGCGGGAAAGCCAGATCTATTGCCGCCACCATGACAGCACAGAACATGTCCAGCATGAACAGCTTTTTATGTGGTCTGAAGAATCTGAATAATGATCTCAGCATCGTTTCTCCTTAGAAAAATCAGCGGACAACAAGTATGTCATCCGCCATTTTTCAATGTTCAGCGGCGTGCAGGAACTGCAACGCCGGTTATCTGTCAGTATAGTGACTATTCGTATGTCTCCCATTTGCCGGTCTCGAGCGCTCTGAGAGCTCCCTCTGCGAGAGCTTTCATCTCCTCTTCGCCAGGGAATCTCATGATCGGAGCGATCTTGCTGACATATGAGCTGATCTCTTCGCAGAATCTTTCTGAATATGCCATTCCGCCTGTGAAAATGATTGCGTCGACATTGAATCTCAGTACTGCTGACATTGCTCCGATATCCTTAGCGAGCTGATATGCGATCGCCTTGAATGCCATAAGCATTTTCTCATCGCCGTCATCGAATGCAGCATTCTCGACAACTCTGAAATCCTTGGTGCCTGTATATGAATATATACCTGCTTCCTGGCCTATGATTCTCTTGACATCAGCCTTTGTCATGCCCTCCTGGAAGCAGAGGTTGACGAGTGCGTTAGCCGGAAGCGCTCCGCCTCTGTCCATTCCCATAGCGCCGTCGTCCTTGACATTATTGACGTCAACGACTTTACCCTTCTTGTGAGCTGCTACAGAAACTCCGCCGCCGAGGTGGCAGATGACAAGATTGAGTTCTTCGTATGATTTGCCGAGCTGCTTTGCTGCTTTGCGGGCTACGGACTTGTGATTGAGAGGATGGAAGAAAGACTGTCTCTCAAATCCCGGAAGACCGAGTCCTGAATATCTTGCCAGAGGCTCAAGCTCATCTACGCAGACAGGATCTACGAAGAATGCAGGGATACCTGCCGAATCAGCGAGTTCTTTTGAAATATACGCTCCGAGATTCGCTGCGTGCTCACCGTACGGAGGGTTCTTGATGTCGCGGATCACGGCATCGTTGACTTTATATGTACCTGACGGGATGTGCTTGAAGAGTCCGCCGCGTCCGCAGATCGCATCAAAATCTTCGAGTTTGTAGCCCTCCTTTTCGATCGTCTCCAGAATTGCTTCTTTTCTGAATGGAGCCTGGTCTACTACATGGGCATATTTTGCGATTTCGGAAGCATCATGATCAATGCCTACGCGCATTACTTCTTCAGCATCCTCGAAAACACAGATCTTGGTCGAAGTTGCTCCAGGGTTGATAACAAGGATTTTCTTCATGAGATAATCTCTCCTTTCAATTTTTACCTGTTACGGTTGTTGTACTTACGGCGCTCAAGTTCTGTGAGCAGCTTTTTGCGGAGTCTGATATCTGTCGGGGTCACTTCAACGAGTTCATCGTCTGCGATAAACTCGAGAGCTTCTTCAAGTGAAAAGACTCTTGGCGGTGTGAGCTTGATCGTATCATCGCTGCCCGCCGCTCTCATATTGGTCGCCTTTTTAGCTCTGCACGGATTGACTACCATATCATCTGATCTGGCATTCAT
Organism: uncultured Eubacteriales bacterium; assembly: GCA_900317675.1. Taxonomy (GTDB): domain Bacteria; phylum Bacillota; class Clostridia; order Peptostreptococcales; family Anaerovoracaceae; genus Crickella. The sequence goes on along the minus strand of ONHU01000022.1, from coordinate 8,963 downwards.
TCCCACGATCTGCCCTTCATAGACATGATCCTGAGGCTTCACAAACATCTGCACTCTCTCCTGGATCGTGAAGATGGCATAAGCTGTGCAGTTCCCTTCTTCCTGGGCTACTGCCACACCATTGACTCTGTCAGGAATATCGCCCTTCCATTCTTCGAAGCCTTCAAATCTCCTGACCATAGTTCCTTCGCCGTGCGTATCATTTATGAACTCTGTCCTGTACCCCATAAGCCCCCTTGTAGGAGCTGTATAAACAATTCTTGAATACCCGTTGCCCTCAGAAAACATCTGCTTCATAAGACCTTTCCTGAGATTGAGCTTGCTGATGACCGGTCCTGTATATTCATCCGGAACACTGACAACGACCTCTTCTACCGGTTCAAGCTTTTCGCCGTTCTCTCCCCTCTTGATTACGACCTCCGGTTTGGAAACAGCCAGTTCGTATCCCTCTCTTCTCATGTTCTCGATGAGGATAGAGAGATGAAGCTCTCCTCTTCCGGATACCTTGAAGCAGTCTGTACTGTCAGTCGGCTCTACGAGAAGTCCGACATTGACTTCCAGCTCTTTTTCCAGTCTGTCCTTGATGTGTCTCGATGTCACATACTTGCCGACCTTGCCGGCAAATGGTGAAGAGTTGACCATGAAGTTCATTGAAAGGGTCGGCTCCTCGATCAGGATCGTGCCGAGGGACTCCGGATTTTCAGGATCGCAGATCGTCTCGCCGATAGAGATATCAGGAATACCCGATACTACAACGATATCTCCGCTGCATGCCTCATCGACAGCGACTCTGCTCAGCCCTTTATAGACGAAAACCTGATTGATCTTGTTTTTGCTGACGGTTCCGTCTTCTTTTGTGACTGCAACCATCTGTGCTTCCTTGATCGTACCCCTTGTGATCCTGCCGATACCGAGTCTTCCGATATAGTCATCATAAGCAAGGGTCGAGACCTGCATCTGAAGAGGCTCGCTGTCTCTTGCAGGATAAGGATCGCAGTGATTTACGATGCATTCCAGCAGAGGCTCAATATTGAAGCCCCCGTAGCCTTTAGGGGATTTCTTGATCTTGGTCTGTCCGTCTCCAATTGTGATGCCCTCGACCTCTGACGGATCGTTCACAGCAATACCCTGTCTCGCGATACCATAGAGTATAGGGAAGTCGAGCTGATCGTCGTTGGCTTCAAGGTCCATAAAGAGCTCATACGTCTCATCAACGACCTCATCGATCCTGGCATCTTTTTTGTCGATCTTATTGATGAAAAGGATCGGATTGATACCCTGCTGGAGGGACTTGTTAAGCACGAATCTCGTCTGCGGCATCGGGCCTTCGCTTGAGTCAACAAGGAGAATGACCGTATCAACAGTCTTCATGATACGCTCTACTTCCGAGCTGAAATCCGCGTGTCCCGGTGTGTCGACGATATTGATCTTATAATCTTTGTACATAATGGAGCAGTTCTTGGAATAGATCGTGATTCCACGCTCTCTTTCGATCGCGTCTGAATCCATGACACAGTCGACGACCTGCTCATTGTCACGGAATACGTGTGACTGTGCCAGGAGCGCGTCAACGAGTGTGGACTTGCCTGCGTCTACATGTGCGATAACTGCTATGTTGATAATTTTCTGATTGTCTGCCATTTTGTCTGTGTTTCCTGTGTAAATCTTATTGAGGCCCATCTGTACATCAGCCGCGTTTACGTCTGCGCCTCTGCATTTCTTCGTAAGCTCCTTCGATCGTCCTCACGAAAGATCTGATATCTCTTGCATAGTCTACCGTTTCCGGCTTCTCCTTAAGGTTGGAGAATGCGTGTCCTTCGATATCATCCGAATACCATTCCGGTTCAGGAACATCCAGTGTGAGGAAGGATACGGCCCATGATTCCTCCGCGCCGAATGTAAGCGCGTACAGAAGCATGTCATAGTAGTAATTCGGATCAGCGAGATAATTCTCAAGGAGCTCTTTCGGTGTCGGGTGTGAAATAAATCGTCTGAGTTCTCTGAACTGCATCATCAGCATCGCGTTGCCCTTGCCTCTTGCCCTCATAATGACTATGAAGAATACCGCGACAGCTGCCAGTATCAGCACGAGAACTCCACCTATGAGGTGTCCGGTGTCTCTGACGATATCCGTTGCTATATAAGCCATCAGAGCAAATATCAGAAGACCTGTTATGAACTCCATGGTCTTTCCGATTTCTCCCGATGAAGACTCTCTCCTGTCTACCGTAACGCACAGTGCGGCTGCCAGAAGAGCAGCAGCAATACCGAACAGGATAGATTCAGCATAATTGATACCGATATACTGATAGCTGTATTTGAGTCCGTTTGTAACGGCAACGCCGGCACCGAAGAGGACCAGTCCCGCAATACGGAAAGCTTTGGAAAGAGGTGTGAAGGCCTGCATGTCTTCAGAAGCGAAGCCCGCGGCAACATCATCTCTGATCGTACTCTCTATCCTCTGGAGCCTGTCTCCGATATCATCCATATCTAGCGCTCTGTTTCTGTAAATATTTTCGAACAGGACGCTGTATGCATTTCTGATCAGCTTTTCTTCGCCCTCAGGATCATTGAGCCTGTACAGTCTGTATCTCTTAGGTTCATACTCACTGATCTTCAGATAGCCCTTCATGCCGAAATACAGTATCAGTCTGACCAGATCCCTTATACTGAATTCTTTGTTGAATGCGTATCCGAGTTCGACCGGCGATACTCCTTCTACCGGCTTCGTCTGTCTGATCCTTTTGATCTTAGGATCTCTGCCTCCTATGATCCACATGATCAGGAGGATCAGCACCACAGACCCCATCACAAGGATCATAGCGAAAATCGCCCAGATTCCGTTGAGCGCCCCTTCCCAGTAACCATCCGGGAGTTCTGCCTTGAGGGTAACTCCATAGTTCTCAGGGATATGCTGCCCCTCGATCAGCAGTGTGCCGGACTTCTTCTGTTCAAAAGTGACTCTGTTGTCCGAATCCTGAACGCCAAACTGACCGGAGTAATATTTGAGATCTTCCAGCGGGAAGTCCTCCGGGAAATCCACGGTCGCTTCCATTGCAGCGATAGGCTGCTTCCACTGAGGCAGGAGTACATTGTAGTACAATACGTCTCTTTCCTGATCCCTGTCTTCAAACTCGAGGATCTTATAACGGATATTGTATTCGTGGATTCCTACAGTAAGCGCCTGAGGATCCTCGATCACTATATAGCTTCCCTCCGGTGAAGTACGAAGCGAGCTGATCAGACCGTCAGTCTCGACTCCTCTGAGCCTGAAGGAACCGCTTGGAACAGCGAATTCGATCTTTCTTAATGTATCAGGAATATTGACGGTGACTTTCAGTTCGACGGAATAGGAATGGTCCTTACCGACGACTGTCTTCATCTCATACCCTGTGACCTCATATGCTCCTCCGGATACGCCTCCGACAGTAGGTGCCGCGGCAGATGATTCGCCTGCCCGATAGGCAAATACCGGCTGTGAACACCCGAGCACAAGAAGTACTGCCGCGATCATTGCCGCTGCTTTTATTAATACTGATAGATGTTTTCTGTTTGATTCTGTCATTTTCTCTGCAATTGTTTCTCTATATGTTTTACGGATAATCCTTTCATATCCGCATAAAACCTCATTTTAGACTAAGACACTATATTTTACATCAAAACAGGCATGAGTTCAACGAATCCTATAAACATATTGAAAGTAGCACAATGTGAGTTGTAAAATCTTAAATATAAATCAGCTCACCGGCCCTTCAGCCGATTCTGACACGAACGGCTTCTTATGAACGGGCCTACTTTTTTCAGAAAGCGGGACTATTATGAAGAGACAGGATTATATTTCATGGGATGAGTATTTCATGGGGGTCGCACTTCTGGCTGCAAAAAGAAGCAAAGACCCGAACACGCAAGTCGGTGCATGCATCGTTGACAGCAATAATGTCATCCTTACTACGGGATATAACGGATTCCCTAAGGGATGCTCAGATGATGAATTCCCGTGGAACCGTGAGGGAGAAATCACAAAATATCCTTTTGTTGTACATGCCGAACTGAATGCCATACTCAACGCATCCGGGAAATCGCTGCGCGGATCCAAGCTGTACGTTGCCCTCTTCCCATGCAATGAATGCGCGAAAGCCATCATACAGGCAGGTGTAAGCGAAGTAGTATATCTGTCTGATAAATACTCAGATACACCGGCTACCAAAGCATCCAAAATGATGCTTCTTGCTGCCGGGGTGAAGCTGAGACAGTTCAGGCCTCAGATCACCGAGATTTCTCTCGACTTCCGTGTCGAAAACATCTGAAAAGGAGAAAACCACATGAAACTTATCATCACAGCCCCAAGAGGCAAAATGGCCAGTCTTATAGTCGCTGACGCCGCAAAGAGAGATGATGTCGAGATCGTCGCAGGAATCGGTCCTGCAGGCAGGGACTATATCGGAAAAGATATAGGCGAAGTTGCCATGATCGGATCCAGTGTCGGAGCACCTGTTGTTGATGATCTGGAATCAGTGATCGATCAGGCAGATGTCGTATGCGACTTTTCTACCGTAGAGCTCGGTATGGAAGTCCTTGACGCATGCATCCGGCACAGGAAGGCTCTCGTAGTCGGAACTACAGGCTTCAATGCGCAGCAGAGAGAGAAACTCGAGGCGGCTGCTTCTGAGATCCCGATCATGATAGCTGCCAATACAGACAGAATGGTCAATGTGATGCGCAAGCTCCTTATGGATGCAGCAAAAGAACTCTATGATGAAACCGATATAGAGATCATTGATATGCACGACAGCAAAAAGCTTGACGCGCCGAGCGGCACTGCAAGAGAACTGATCGAAAGCATGGGTGAAGCGGTCGGAAAAGATCTGGTAAGCGATGCTGTATACGGCCGTCCGCTCGGCAGACATCCCCGGGAAGAAGGCAAGGTCACCTTCCATGCAGTCCGCGGCGGCGATACGCCTTCAAGCCACACTGTATTTTTCTTCGGTGAAGGTGAACGACTTGAGATCACCCACCACTGTCTCAACTGGAAAGGCTGCGCGAAAGGCGCTGTCAATGCATGCATCTGGATGGCATCGCAGCCTGTCGGACTCTATGGTATCCGTGAGTCAATGGGGCTGTAGGATGATGCAGCGGCGGTAAACAGATGACCAGATACAGATTAAATGAGATCAAAACTGAAATCGACGTGCCGATGAGCGATCTTCCCTCTTTCATTGCCCGCAGGACCGGTATCTCTGAAAGCGATATCGTGTGGTGGGAGATCAGACGGAAGTCCACAGATTCAAGGAAAAAACCCCATATCCAGTACGTCTATACCGTGGATTTTGCCACAGAACGAAAAATCAGAAAAGCATCCAAGGTGCGCGGCCTTGATGTCGTAGATCAGGAAAAAGAGCAGGTAAAGCCTCCTCAGCACGGCACAGAAAAGCTTCGCGGCAGACCTGTCGTCGTAGGGCTCGGTCCTGCAGGACTTTTTGCCGGACTTGAACTTGCCCGCCGGGGTTACAGACCGATCGTCATAGAAAGAGGCCCTGCCATGGACGGACGGATCCGGGCGGTAGAGAAATTCCGTAAAGAGCGCGTCCTCGACCCCGAAGCCAATATGCTGTTCGGCGAAGGCGGCGCCGGGACTTTTTCAGACGGAAAACTCGGAACAGGTATAAAGGACGGTCTGATCCGTCAGGTTCTTTCAGAATTCAGAGATGCCGGCGCCGGAGAAGATATCATGTATCTTGCCAAGCCTCACATCGGTACGGATGTCCTCCGAGAGGTGATCGTCAATATGAGACGCAGGATCACTGAGGCCGGAGGAGAGGTCGTGTTCGGAGCTAAGCTCGAATCACTCCAGATAAGCGACGGAGAGCTTCAGCGGATCGTTGTCAGGACGGGGAAATTCGGAGGCTGGCTTGAGACCAACGCCCTTATTCTTGCCGTCGGCCACAGCGCAAGAGATACGTTTTCTATGATAGCTGACGCAGGGCTCAGTATGGAACAGAAGCCATTCTCGATCGGAGTCAGAATGGAGCACCCGCAGTCCCTCATCGATGCATCCCAGTATGGTGAGGAAAATGCTGCCAGATTCGCAGGTAACTCCGCAGCTGCAGAGCTTGAGCCCGGAATGCTTGCCCCGGCTGACTATAAGATCAGCTTCAAGACTTCCTCAGGCAGAGGCGTGTATTCTTTCTGCATGTGCCCCGGAGGTGAAGTCGTTGTGTGCAGCACTGCCGAAGGCGAGCTGTGCGTAAACGGCATGAGCTGCCGTATGAGAGACAGCGGCACTGCCAACAGCGGAATACTCTGCGATGTCAGAACGCAGGATTTCGATTCAGATGATGTTCTGGCGGGAGTCAGGTTTCAGGAAAAATACGAGCGTCTTGCATTTGCTAACGGCGGCGGTGATTTCACACCTCCGCGCTGCAGTATGAAAGATTTTCTTGACAGCACTTCCCTGTCTCGTCCGGTAACAGATTCGCTGCCTGACTTTGCTTCAGAAGCGATCCGTGAAGCAGTGCCTCATTTCGCAGACAGGATAAAAGGATATGATGATCCGGATGCTGTTATAACGGCTGTTGAGACACGCAGTTCTTCTCCGGTCAGGATATTAAGAGACAGCAGCGGCCAGAGCAGCGTCAGAGGCATCTATCCTGCAGGAGAAGGTGCCGGATACGCGGGCGGCATCACTTCAGCAGCATGCGATGGTATCAGAGCCGCATGGCATATAATCGAGAGGTTCGCGCCTCCGTCAGGTTAATACACTTTTGCCACTATTGAAAGGAGCCGGCACGGCTTCCACGGAAAGGAGTACAAAATGGCTACAGTAGAAGAACTCGTAAAGCAGTATGAGACAGACAAGGCTCTTCAGAAAGAGGTAGCGGACATTCTCGCAGACGGGAAGGTATCAATGACTGAGTTCATGACTTTCGTAAAAAAGCATGATGTGGATATCTCAATAGCAGATCTCCCGAAATACATGGAAGAAGCCAAAAAACTCGGATTTGTCAAATAGCATACCGGAAATATGAAGGAATATAAGAAACGCATGAACCGTGAGTTCATGCGTTTTGTTTTATGTTTCTGTCGACGTATCCGGGCATTCTTACCGCCCTGCCTCTGAGAGTATCGACTCTGCGGCAGCAAGTCCTGTGATCCATGCATTGCTCAGATTGAATCCCCCGCACTGGAAGTCCCTGTCTGCAAGCTCGCCCGTAATATACAGGCCCTCAACAAAACGGGATCCGCATGTATCCGGATCTATCTCTTTCATATCTACTCCGCCCGATGTCGCCTGGGCTTCTTTCCATCCCTTTAATCTTTCAGGAGTAAAGCTCATGCAGTGCACAGCATCTCCTATTGCTTCGATCTCGCTGTCTGTCAGCTTTGAGACTTTTTTTGAAGGATCCAGACCGCATGATACTGAAGCAGTTTCTATGACATATGAAGCGATATTGTCTTTGAGAACCGTACGGAGCACATCCGAGATCTCCTCACCCGGAAAAGCATTATCCCTTCTGTCTCTCAGAAAAGCTCTGATCTCTCCGTCAGGATACAGATCAGCTCTGACAGTAAAGTCAGGCAGTGTCTCGCCTTTTGCGCGGTCAAGCCGCATGAAACGTGTCATATTGAAGACGCATATCCCGGAAATTCCGCTTCTGGTAAACTGTATCTCCCCTGCCTCTCTGAAGAGTTCTGTCTCGCTGTTCTGAGGACTTCTTCCGGTGAGCGTGATCACACCTCTGGCCCTTGTGCCTGCGAGGTTTACCGCGCACGGAACATGGCTCTGATCCCATTCCCTGCACTCTACAGAAGTAAGCACAGGGACCGGTGTTACGACGGAGTGTCCCAGTTCTCTGGCGATCCTGTAGCCGTCGCCCGTAGTGCCGAACATCGGGCCGGCTTTTCCTCCGCATGCAAGGATCACGTATGAAGATCTGATCCTGCCTCCCCGGAATCCTGTCTCAAAGCGGAATGAGCAGCCGGCATCCGGACCCTGTTGCTGAGCGCTTTCTGAAAGCCTGACATATGAAACCTCTGCATCCGTCATGATATCTGCACCGAGCTCCAATGCTCTTGAGATCAGAAGATCAGCGACATCCGCAGCTGATTCAGAGTATGGATACACAAGTCCGTTTTCATATGCTCTGGTAACAAGTCCTATGCGGGTAAAGAATTTCAGGATATCCAGATATCCCGCGGCAGCGGTATTGGTGATGTTGCAGCGGCCGTTTCCTGTCGCTCTTATCTTTCTTGCCGGAGCCGGATTCTTCTCAAGGATCGTGACTGATATGCCCGGATCAGACATGCGTATTTCAATAGCAGCGGCCAGAGCCGAAGCTCCTCCGCCAACAATGACTACATCTGTATATCCATGATCTGCTGTCTGTTTTTCCGGTCTTTTTTTCATGATCATTTATCGGTGCTTCCGAATCCTCCTGATCTGCCCGATCCGGATTCTGAGCCCTGCGGTATCTCATAACTGACTACAATGCCCTGGCAGAATGCCTTGCCCTCATCAAGGAGGACGCTCTTGTCTGAAGGATTCTCCAGGCTCACTATGATATGTCCCTCATTGTCAGCATCGCAGTAGTCTGCGTCGATGACTCCAACTGTGTTGGACAGCCTGATCCCATACCTGAATCCAAGTCCGCTTCTCGGAAAAACGAGCAGGACTTTTCCCCTGTCCTTTTCACCGTCGGTTACCCAGCGTACGCCGGTAGCGATCCTGAATGTACTGCCCGCTTCAAAATTCAGATTGAAGGGCATGAAGAAATCGCACCCCGCGGATGAGGCCGTTGCCTGCTCCGGAAGTCTGATGGCGTCAAACCACTCTCTGAGGTCCTTGTCCGGGAGTCCCCTGACCCCGCAGTCTGCCTTCCATTGTTCAAAAGATACTTTTTCGAAATGAGACATATTACTTATCGCTGGCGCCTCCTATAGCGCGTTTGAGTTCTTCAGCCATATCG
>ONHU01000130.1 GCA_900317675.1 uncultured Eubacteriales bacterium | reverse complement strand
GCCTGCACCCTCCTGACAGAATCATTGCCAAGTATATGAAGCACTCTCAGAGCCTGCCTGTTCAGAGCATCCATGGATCTAAGAAGAGATGTCTTTTCATCCATCGTCTCTCCGCTGTATGAACAGAAAGCTGTCGGGATGCAAAGTGTTTTGTCCTTGATAAAAGCGTATGAGGTCGGATCCCACGCGGTGTAGCCTCTCGCTTCAAATGTGGCTCTCAGCCCTCCGGATGGAAATGACGAAGCATCAGGCTCTCCTTTGATCAGCTCCTTGCCGGAGAAATCCATGATCACGCCGCCGTCGGGAGATGCCTGTATAAAGCTGTCATGCTTTTCTGCTGTGACTCCGTTCAGCGGCTGGAACCAGTGAGTGAAATGAGTCGCGCCCTTGGACACAGCCCAGTTCTTCATCGCCTGGGCGACAGCATTCGCTATTTCCGGATTCAGCGGGTCGCCCTGATTGATGGTCTTGCGCATTGAACGGTATACGTCTGCAGTAAGCATCGAGCGCATTACCTTGTCATCGAATACCATTGAACCGAAGTAGTCAGATACTGTACTCATAAGTCACTCCTTTCTCTGTCTTTTCAGCACCGGAAACAGCTGCGTCCGGAAAAAAATATACTCTTAAGATAACCTTTTATCTTTTGCAATTGAAATATATATATCATTGTCCTTACCATATCTTTTGCATATGAAAAACGCCCGCATAAAAAGCGGGCGCTATTCTGCAAGGCACGTATTTCTACGCGCCGAGAGGGACTGTATTCAGTTGTCCTCTGCTTCTCCGGAGGCGATCATCGCCTTGACAAAGTCTATGAAATCCTCCTCGATCACAGGCAGGGTATGACCCTTGCGCCACACGAAGAGATACTCCATCTTTTTGCCGCGGCCCGCGATCTCCTTGAAGACCAGCGAATCATTGGGGATATACGCTGTCCGCGGATAGATACTGATCCCGACCTGTCTGCCCGCAAGGGCAGCCGCGTCGAGGTAGCTGTCCATCTCACACACGATCTGAGGCTCTTCATCTATCTCCCGGAACCACTTGTAGATGGTCTCTATCACCGCTTTTCTGCTCGGTACGATGAGGTTTTCTCCGATCAGATCCGCGACCCTCACCTTTCGCCCTGTCACCTGCGCCAGCGGGTGAGACTTGCTCATCAGCGCCGCCATATTCTCTTCGCCGACATGAAAGCTGTGGAGAAGCGAATGATCGCATGGCGATGTGATCACGGCCAGACTTATGATGCCGCTGCGCAGCTTTTCAAGCAGGTCATCCGTGCTTCCGTCGAGGATCCTGAAACGGACATTGGGATGTTTCTTTCTGAATCCGGCAAACCACTCTGCCGCAATATCCGGAGCCATACCCTCAACAAGTCCGATGGATATGGTCCCGCGCATGCCCTCGCCCATCGAGAGCACCTCTGCTTTGGTCCGCTCCGCCATGCTAAGTATATCCTTGGCCCTTCTGTACAGAAGCTGCCCGGATTCTGTCAGCCTGAGATGCCTCTTGCCTCGTATGAACAGGACTGTGTCAAGTTCGTTCTCCAGATTCCTGATCTGCGCGCTGAGAGGAGGCTGACTCATATGGAGTTTTTCTGCAGCTCTTGTAATATTCAGTTCCTCTGCAACAGTTACAAAATACTGTAGAGTCCTTAGTTCCATATCCACCCCCGACTATGTCTGATCCCGTCCTTATCCTTCAGCTTCGGTCCGTTGCTCTCTAGATCCTGACGATCCAGTTGCCCATCTCGTCAGGAAGCTTGCCTGTCTGCATTCCGTACATGCTGTCATACAGGCGCTGGCTGACATCGCCGACGATCTCATTGTTGATCACGTAGTCTTCGCCTTTGTAGTTCAGGACTCCGATCGGCGAGATCACGCAAGCGGTTCCCGTTGCCCACGCTTCCTTAAGCGAGCCGTCTTCGATCGCGTCAAAGATCTCTTTGAGTTCTATGCGGCGCTCTTCGACCTTGTATCCCCATTTGCGCAGAAGCTGTATCGTGCTGTCACGGGTGACGCCCGGAAGGATCGATCCGGAAAGTTCAGGCGTGACGATCGTATCTCCTATCATGAAGAATGCGTTGGATGTGCCTACTTCTTCTACATACCTGTGTTCATAAGAGTCGAGCCAGAGCACTTCTTCGCAGCCATGTTCTTTCGCCTTGTAAGACGCGATCATTCCGCAGGCATAATTGCCTGCTGTCTTGGCATATCCGGTGCCGCCGATCGCTGCGCGGATGTATTTCTCCTCTACCAGGATGCGGCTTCCGTGGAGCTTGCTCTCATTGCCCTCGTAGTATGCTCCGACAGCGCACAGGATGATGATGAACCAGTACTTTTTGGCCGGAAGAACCGAGAAGCTGACTTCAGGCGAAACGATAAACGGTCTGATATACAGAGAAGTTCCCGGATCGGTCGGTGTCCAGTCTTCATCGACCTTAACGATCGCTTTTACAGCTGCGAGGAACAGGTCCTCGTCCATCGGAGGAATGCACATACGCTCGTTGGTGTTGTTGAGACGCTTTGCATTCATGTCCGGACGGAACAGATTGAGTCCTCCTTCCGGATTGCGGTACGCTTTGAGTCCTTCAAACATCATCTGTCCGTAGTGAAGTGTGGTCGAGCCCGGGTCAAAGCAGATCGGTCCGTAAGGCACGATCCTTCCGTCATGCCAGCCCTGTCCTTCATCATAGTCCATGATCAGCATGTGATCTGTAAAATACTTGCCGAATCCGAGCGACTTGCAGTCAGTCGGTTTTTCCTTGGGCGTTGTCGTTCTGGTTACAGGAAAAGTATAATCCATCTTAATTCTCCATCCCTTCATATTCAATGCACCTTATCTCTGTGAGACAGCTGCGCTCAGTTAAAAACCCTTATAATTAAATAATATCTTATGATACACTTTCCGGCTCATTATTTGAAATACCTATAACTTTTCTATTATCATACGCAAAAAATATGGAGACAGAGGACGCCCCTCTGTCTCCGTATCTGTCTCCCTATACGATCGACTCTCTGTGATAATCTGTAATATCTGAGCCGAGTTTTTCATAAATATCCATAACGGATCCAACTGTGGACAGTGTCTTCAGTTCGGCATCTGTCATCCCGACCAGCTCCAGGAATTCGACCCGTCCGTTAGGTGTATCGATCGCATTTACTGTTGGATCGGCGACGGTGATAAATCCTGTAATCTTTGATATTTGCCGGGCATCGATTCCCTCTTTCTGTCCTGTGTAGATGAACTCATTCGGCAGGAAGACCTCACCTTTTGTAAAAGTAAGCCTTGCGATCATCTGCAGGATACCGCAGATGTTTTTTATCTCGGCTTCTTCATCCTCGTAATTCTCCTTTTTTAGTTTGAGGGTCAGTTCATATCCGTATCCGCTGATATCATTGTCATCGGTCTCTTTATCATATATTTCCGTCAGTCCGTATGAGACAAAATGCCAGAAGTCCCCGCCGTCGTAAACTGAGATCCCATCGAGCGGATCA
>ONHU01000007.1 GCA_900317675.1 uncultured Eubacteriales bacterium | reverse complement strand
CTATGCCCACAGAGGATCACAGGGTGATGACGAATTGTCTTTTGATGCGTATGACAGGGCGATCGCGGCAGGTGCCGGCTACATCGAGGCCGATATCGTCGTTTCCGCGGACGGGACTGTGTATGTAGCGCATGATGACTATGCTGCCGATATGACAGGATACAAAGGGTACTTTTCCGGAATGAAAGACAGTCAGATAGACGTTCTGAAGACCAGAGCAGGCAACAGCGTGCTCAAACTCAGTGATCTTTTCGATAAATACGGAGATTCCGTAAAGTATATAGTGGATATCAAGTACGCCAGCTCGCGGAATGTGACAGCTTTTACGGAAATAATCAAAGAGTACGGATTTGAGGATAAAGTGGTAGCTGCATCCTTCTATCAGAATGCACTCAGACCGCTGGAAGATGAGTTTCCTGATATGCCTAAGATATTCCTCTGCGGAGAACAGGGAGCATTCAACCTGGCTCTGGGATTTTCATACGCTGATATCCTGTGTGTTCCTAAGGACATTATTACAGAGGATAACCTCAAGGCGGCTCATGATAATGACAAGCTGTTCAGCGGATGGACGCTCAATACTGAGGATGAGATACGAAGTGCTATAGAGCTTGGCATTGATTCATATTTCACTGATGATGCAGAGCTTGCCGTCAGATTAGAAAAAGAATACAGATAAAACTGCAGCTTAGTACGAATGCAGACCGATGTCCTGACAAAGGCATTGGTCTGTTTTTTTGCACAAATTGTTCTTTTTTCATGCATTAATGACTGTTTGATCTTTTTTTTTCTATACCTTGACTGTATATATGGTAGTATTAAAAGGGAGTTTTTGTGATAACAAGAGGCGGAGGTCGAAATGATCTGCAGAGGGAAAACAATAAGAATCATTCGCGCGGCAGGGATCCTGTTTTTGCTGATGCTTATGTCAGTGATGATCGCTTCTGCTGCGGGAGAAAGGGCGACTTTCAAGACCGGTTCTCTGGTGCGTAAAGACTGGACTGAGCTCGCGGGAAGCAGGAGCAATGTTACAGCTATCAGGCAATATAAAGGAAGCTCGGTTCCTGAAGGCGTGGAAACAAGGACCGTCTCAGCTTCGGATTCTGAGACGCCTATCATTTCATGGTTTCAGGATGGAGTGATCTATTACTGGTCGGAGGATCCTCACCCTTATACCAACAAAGATGCCAGCATGATGTTCAATGGCTTTACTCAGGCAGCGACAATTGATGTCTCTCCATTTGATACTTCCCGGACAGAAGACATGGAAGGCATGTTCGCGAACTGCAACAGCGTTAAAAAACTGGACGTCAGCGGCTTTGATACTTCCAAGGTGAAATGCATGTACTGCATGTTCATTTATGATTCCGCGCTGGAAGAACTGGATGTGAGTCATTTCAATACATCAAACGCAACCAGTTTGTCAGACGGCGGTTACGGCAGCCTCTGCGGAATGTTTCTCGGATGTGCCAGCCTCACAAAACTTGATCTTACAAGCTTTGATATGACCAGGACAAGCTGGACCTATCATACACAGAATATGTTCCCGGGATGCACATCTCTTGAAAAGCTTCTTCTTGGACCGAATGTCCGTTTTAACTCATATACAGCACTGAGCGGAAGCTGGACCCATGTTGAGGATGGGCTGACACTTTCAGGCAGTCAGCTTACAAGGAATTATAATGCGTCAAACAGTATCGCGTATTCAGGAACATGGATCAGGAATATGCCTGAGGGCCATTACTACCGTACAGACGGAAGTCTCGGACAGACTAATATGTGGGAGGTCCATAGTCCCGCAGATAAATTCAAAGGCTACTGCCTCAACCTGAACAGATTCGGAGTCGGTGAAGAACTCGACAGGATCATCGCGGAAGATGATTCTGAGATCATTAAACTGCTTTGCACAGAAGACCAGGGAAGCGTGCACGGTTACGCTCCGCTTGGATCGAGTATGAGAGAAGCTCTTATCACTCTGATTTATTATGGCTGGCCGAATGATCCTGCAGGGATCCGCGATAAATACGGTCTGACAGATCAGGAATACATGGAGATCACACAGAATGCTGTATGGGATTTCACTGACAGATATGATGATCCGGCAGGACCATCGCTGTATACCGGCAATATGCTTTCGGCATATAATGAACTTGTTTCTCAGCGGTATTCGAATATAGACGGTGAGTATACACTCTTCCTGTACAAATCATGGGATCCGTCGAAACAGAACCTCCTTTCGATCATGGGCGTAGATGATCAGACTTACGGAGGCGTCTGCGTAAGAAAACAGAATGCGACAGGCTCAGAGAACCTTGCCGGTGCTGAGTTTACTATCTACGATGAAGACGGTAACGCTGTTGAAACCATCGTGACAGGAGCAAACGGAACGGCATATGCATGCCGGACAGACCATTCAAAGGGGCTTCCGCTTGGCAAATATACTGTCAAAGAGACAAAGCCGCCTGCAGGCTATGAGCCTTCAGACTGGGTATATCACTTTGAGATCACTGATCCTAATGTCATTGTTACAGAGGGATGGCGCAAGGAAGGCGATAGCACCTACACCGAAGAAATGATCTATTTAGATGACAAAGATGAGACCTATGAAGGCGGAGGAGTAGGCATCACCAAAAAATCAGACAACGGCAAATTGCTGGTAGGAGCTGAATTTGAGATAAAGGATTCTGAAGGAAACGTTGTCAAGACTCTTGTGACAAACAATGCCGGCGTGGCTGCGACCGGCAGGCAGGATCTGCCTCTGGGAACCTATACGATCACCGAGACAAAAGCTCCGGAAGGATACAGTCTGGCAGATCCGGTCTCTCAGACAGTCGATGTAACCGAGAATATGAAGTTATACATGGTTACATTCGTTGACGAGGGCAAGAAGGGAAGCGTCGTTCTTGAGGCTCATAAGAAACTGGATATCGAAGGTGCGGAACTGAAAGAAGGACAATTCACATTCCAGCTCACTGACGCAAAGGGAAATGTACTCCAGGAAAAGACGAATGATGCAGAGGGCAACGTTGTCTTCGATGAAATCGCCTATACTTCGGAAGATCTCGGATATGTAAACTATCACATCCTGGAGGTAGTAGGAGATACTTCTGAATACAGATTTGACAGACATGAAGAAGATGTCACTGTCACGATCTACGATGACGGCAGCGACGAACTTCTCTGTACAGCAATCTATGACAGTGACGGCGCGGAATTCGTCAATAAGTCCTCCGGAAAGAAATTCACTGTTCAGTTCATGAAGAAAAAGCTGAACTCAAGCGAACAGATCCCGGGAGCTTCCCTTGAGCTTAAGGATCAGGCCGGAAGGACGATCGAAAGCTGGGAGAGTGACGGCACACCTCACGAGATCACTCTTGAACCGGGAAAGTATGTCTTAAGAGAAATCACTGCGCCTGAGGGCTTTTATAAGAGATCCGATCTGAAGATAGAGATCACAGAAGACGGTAAGATCGTCTGCAGTGATGAAAATGCTGTGGACGAGACCGGTACCGGCATCAATATCTATGACAGCTCGATTTCTTCTACGGGGCTTAAGTTCCGCAAGACTGATTCAGAAACCGGAAGTCCGCTTGAGTCAGCCGAGTTTACTCTGAAAGGAACAGATGAACACAGTGAAGGTTACTCCAAGACGGTGACCACGGGGATAGACGGGATCATAGAATTTGAAAATCTTGAGACCGGCACATATGAACTTACAGAAACAAAGGCGCCATATTCGTATATCTGTGAAGACAGCCCGTGGACTCTGGATATCAATGTAAATAAAGCTATATCTAAAACAGAGAACATAGATGACACCGGGACAGCGGCAGGGGAGTATCCGTCGAAGTCTTTCAGTGAAACGATCACTGCGGAAGGCCAGCCGGAAACGATCCATGTATCACTGAGGTATCAGACTGAGGATGGGTGCGATTATCTGCTCCTCAAAGATGCGAATGGGGATGTGATCAAAACCGACGCAGAAGGAAACCCTGTAGGTGATGCGAACGGCTACATCTGGGGCGGCCTGGAGGATGGCAAGACCACAGATCTTGAGTTCGATCTTACCGGCGATACAGTTACTTTTGACTTCACTGCAGACCCGGCATTAGGATGCTATGGCTACTACGCAGTCGTAACGACCGATCCTGTAATTACTGTAAAAAACAGTAAAGGTGAAGAAGTCGCTCTTGATGAGGAAGGCCTCTATGATCTCCCTAACAAGCATGTAAAAGCAGAAGGAACAAAAGCAGAGATCAAAGTCTCCAAGATCCTGAAAGGCCGCGGATGGCAGCAGGGAGACAGCTTTACATTTGAACTGACAGCCGATGATGAGACCTTCCCGCTTCCTGCTGACTGCGAGGTCACCGTTGAAGATGAAAAGGAAGCGTCATTCGGCGAGATCAACTATGATGCTGAGGGGATATACACCTATACCATCAGAGAGAAAAAGGGGAGTCTTGACGGAGTGACTTATGATGATGAAGATCATAAGGTCGTTGTAAGAGTCGAAGACAAAGACCTCGATCTCAAACTGGATTCCGAGGTCATATATAAAGACAGTGAATCCGATACATCGGCAACGATCACTAACACCTACAAAGAAGAAGAGCATGAAGAACATCATGACAACAACAAAAAGAAGGATCAGGAGAAGCATGAAGAGAAAGATCTTGATGTAGGCACAGCAAAAAAAGATGTCAGGACAGGGGATGAGACAGATCTCTCTGTCTGGCTGCTGCTGTCTGCTGTCAGCGCAGCTGCTCTCTGCACTGTTGTCGCAATAAGAAAAAAGTCAAAAGAATCCTAGATGACAGAATCCGGCAGGAGATCTGAACCGGCGGCTGCCGCACAATAACAAATGCGGCAGCTGCTTTTTCATCAGGGCGATATCAACGGATCAGCACTCAAATATTTGATGATTTGAATTGCCTGAAAAGTCGCATAGGTGTATTATTGCAAGGAATACTGTTTACTAATGAAAAAGGGGCTAAGGACAATATGGAAGATCAGCTAAAAGGGACAAAAGAAGCAAAAGTGAAGAAGTACAGCATGGGGATGTTTCTTGTCACGATAGGAATCGTGTACGGAGATATCGGTACATCCCCGATGTACGTTATGAAGTCTATTGTCGAGGGCAATGGCGGTCTGGCTAATGTTGACAGGGATTTTATCATAGGATCGCTTTCTCTGGTAATCTGGACTATTACTCTTCTGACTACAATAAAGCATGTGCTCATAGCTATGAAAGCTGACAACCACGGCGAGGGCGGCATCTTCGCGCTCTACAGTCTGGTCAAAAGCTGCGGGGCATGGCTTATAATACCTACAATGGTAGGCGGATGCACCATGCTCGCTGACGGAGTACTCACGCCTGCGGTCACTGTAACTACAGCAGTCGAAGGTCTCCGAAGCATAGAATTCATGAACAGACTGCTGGGCGAAGGTCAGGTCGTCGTACTGATCATAACACTCATCATCGTAAGTACTCTCTTCCTGATCCAGAAGAGCGGGACCAGCTCGATAGGCAAGCTGTTCGGCCCCGTTATGCTGATATGGTTCCTCTTTCTCGGTATCGTCGGCCTGGTCTATTCTATCGGAGATCTGTCGATCCTTCTCGCGTTCAATCCGGTCTACGCTATTCGCGTGATTTTCAGCCCGGCCAACAAAGCAGGACTGATGATCCTCGGAAGCGTCTTTCTGTGTACTACAGGAGCGGAAGCCCTGTACACGGACATGGGCCATGTAGGTAAGGAAAACATTTATATAAGCTGGCCGTTTGTCAAGATCTGCCTGATCCTCAATTATATGGGTCAGTGCAGCTGGATCATCAAGAATCATGACAATGCCGCTCTTGCTGCTATAGAGGATCTCAACCCGTTCTATGTGATGCTGCCTGAAGCTCTCAGACCGGTTGCGATCATACTGAGCGCTCTGGCTGCTATCATTGCGAGCCAGGCTCTCATCAGCGGCAGCTATACACTTGTACATGAGGCAGCAAGCCTTGATCTGATGCCGCATCTCAACGTCAGATATCCGTCTGACACAAAAGGTCAGATCTACATTCCTGTAGTCAACAAACTGCTCTGGTTCATGTGCATCCTTGTTATCCTGTATTTCCGCAGCGGTTCACGTATGGAGAACGCATACGGTCTTGCGATCACGATCAGTATGCTCATGATGACGATCCTTTTCACTGTATACATCGGTGTGCTTCATGGAAGGAAGCTCGCCGCGCTGATTTTTGCGATCGTGTTCTTCGCTATAGAGAGCGTGTTCTTCGCGTCCAGCCTTGGCAAGTTCGTTGTAGGCGGCTACGTAGCGATCATTCTTTCAGCTATGATACTGGTTATAATGATCAGCTGGTTCAGAGGGACTCAGATAGAGAGGATGCAGGGTGTAAGGCTGCGTATACTCGATTATGTTTCAGCTATCAGAAATCTTCAGGCCGACTCTACAGTTCCGTACTGTGCCAATAACCTGGTCTATCTTTCGAAGGGTGAGGAGTTTGAAACAATAGACCGTGATATCATGTACTCTATCCTTGACAAGGATCCTAAGAGAGCTGACGCTTACTGGTTCATCAGTGTCAATACAACAGACATACCATTCCAGAGAGAATATGAAGTCAACACCCTTGGTACAGATTTCATATTCCGCGTTAATCTCAATCTGGGATTCAAAGTCAGGCAGAGTATCAACATCTATCTGAGGCAGATAGTAAATGACCTTATGAAGTCCGGTGAGCTGCCTCCTCAGAGCAAAGATTATTCAGTATACGGTCCATCAGCAGTCGGATCATTCAAATTCTGCATGATACGAAAGATGATGCCTATGGAGGGCGAGCTGTCGACTATAGACAATATGCTTATTCATACAAAATACATCATACGAAGGATGGCAGGAAGCCCGGCCAGATGGTTTGGTCTTGAAACATCCAGAGTCATCTATGAGTATGTGCCTCTGTTCCTGCCTAAGAGGACAGAGACCGAAAGACTTCAGCGTATTGAAAGATAATAATCACCTCAAAGGAATACTCTGTATTACGGCATCAGCGTTTTTCTTTTCGCTGATGTCGCTTTTCGTGCGCCTTTCCGGCGATCTGCCTACGATGGAGAAAGCGTTTTTCAGAAACGCGATCGCTGCGGTGATGGCAATCGTCATTCTTTCCAGAACTCCTGAGAAATTCTATATCAAAAAGGAAAGCTGGAGAGACCTCATCATGAGATCCCTGTTCGGAACTATGGGCGTGATACTGAATTTCTGGGCGATCGATCACATTGCTATAGCTGACGCAAGCGTGCTCAACAAGATGTCGCCGTTTTTCGCCATCATCATGTCCTACTTCATTCTTAAAGAGAAAGCATCCCGCAAAGAGTGGATCATGGTCATCATAGCATTCTTCGGGGCTGCGCTTGTTATAAAACCGACTGCGGGAATCGTGAGCCTGCCGGCGCTTATGGGGCTTGCCTCCGGCTTCGGTGCGGGCGCTGCCTATACTTATGTACGCAAACTCGGCATGAACGGAGAACGTGGCCCGGTGATCATCATGTTTTTTTCACTTTTTTCATGCCTCGTGTGTCTGCCGTTCATGATATTTGATTTCCGTCCGATGACGCTGAGACAGCTGATCATACTTCTGGGAGCAGGCGCCTGTGCAATGGGCGGTCAGCTGACCATCACTGCTGCGTATACATTCGCTCCGGCAAAGGAGATATCCATTTTCGATTACACCAATGTCATCTTCACATCCATCTGGGGATTTTTTGCTTTTGGCGAGCTCCCGGACAGCATAAGCATATGCGGGTATGTTATTATTATCATGATGGCTGTGCTCAAATGGTACAACGCTCTCAAAACTGACCATTGACATTTTGTTTTTTTTGAGTATGATGCATCAGAAAAGGAGAATCAGAAATGGCATGGTATGACGAAGCTGTTTTTTATCATATATATCCTCTGGGCATAACAGGGGCACCGGAAGTGAATGAATACGGTCAGCCTGCAGACAGACTGACATGTATGGGAGAATGGATAGACCATATGAAGGACTGCGGTTTTACCGCGCTTTATTTCGGCCCGTGTTTTTCTTCGGGGATACACGGCTACGATACTGCGGATTACCGCAGAGTCGATGAGAGACTCGGTACCAACGATGACCTGAAGAAGCTGGTAAGTCTCTGCCATGAAGAGGGCATACATGTGATCCTAGATGGGGTGTTCAATCACACAGGGAGAGATTTCTTTGCGTTCCGGGACATCAGAGACAACCGTGAAAACAGCCGTTATCTCGGATGGTACCGCAATGTGAACCTCGGAGGAAACAACGAATACGGAGATGGTTTCTCCTATGAGACCTGGGGCGGATATGATCTGCTGCCAAAGCTTGATCTCGGTAATCCCGAAGTAAGACAGTATCATCTTGACACGATCCGCTTCTGGATCGAAGAGTTCGACATCGACGGTATCCGGCTTGATGCCGCAGATGTGCTTGATGCCGGTTTCATGCAGGAGATGAGAAGATTTACTGCCGGGCTGAAAGACGACTTCTGGCTGATGGGAGAGGTGATCCACGGTGAGTATTCACGCTGGGTCAATTCCGGAACTCTGCATTCGGTTACCAATTACGCGCTGCACAAAGCGCTCTACAGCGCTCACAATGATCATAATTACTTTGAGATAGCTCACACGGTAAGGCGTCAGATGCAGATGGGTCTCGGGAACGGTGTCAATCTCTACAGCTTTGCCGACAATCACGATGTTGAGAGGATCATGACAAAGCTTAATGACAAGAGCCATTTCCTGCCAGTACATGTACTCCTTTACACTTTGCCCGGAATACCATCAGTTTATTACGGATCTGAATTCGGAATAGAAGGACGAAAGGAGAGGGGGTCTGATGCCTCACTGCGCCCGGCGCTCTCGCTTCATGAGATGTCACTTAAAGGTGGTGCTCCGCTTGAGCTGATCAGAGCGCTCGGAAAGATCCACAGAGAAGAATCCGCGCTGTGGTACGGTGAATACCGGGAGATGGTGCTGACAACTACGAAATACGCATTCATGCGGGGCGATGTGCTTATTACGGTCGCCAACAGCGGAAACGAGAGTTTTGAAATTGAACTCTCAGGTGCTTACACCGGAGCGCTTTCCGGAAGAGAGATATCTTCCGATCATGGAAGACTGCATTTTGATCTCGAAGGCGGAAGCGCTGAAATATGGATCCCGGCTGACTCAAAGAAGGATTACAAGCCGCTGAAAAATGTCATTGAAGAAAAATCAATCGATAATACAGAAGCAAAAGCAGATCCGGTGATACCTCAGAGAGCTTCCGAAGGAAAGAGTCTTGAAGACATGAGCATTGAAGAACTTCAGGCAGAAGTGCTCGCGAGACTGTCCGCTAACGGACCTCTGACGGACCGCATGATCAGAGAAGTACAGGAAAACGTTTACAGAGATTCTTTGCTCAACTGGGTAAAGAGTTTCAGGTGATTACATATATCGGGGAGAAAGCAATGGCAAAAGCAAAGACAGAAAACAAAACAGAAAAGAAAACAGAAAAAAAGACTAAAACAAAAGCAGCTCCAAAAACAAAGAAACCAAAAGAGCCAAAAGAAGTGATCGAAGCAAAGGTCACAGAAGCAGAGACTGCTGCAGTAACAGAAGAGCATGCAGTTCCTGAGACGGTTGCGCCGCAGCCTAGAAGAAGCATCGCTTTTATAGGATCAGAATGCTATCCGTTCGTCAAGACAGGCGGTCTCGGAGACGTAATGTACGCCCTGCCTAAAGCGCTCGCAGAGCTTAATTGCGATGTAAAGGTAATACTTCCTCGTTACCACTGTATCCCGGCTCAATACCAGGAAAAAATGGTCTACAGAGGGTCTTTCGACATGGATCTGTGTGAAGACGGCAAATCCTTTTACGTGGGGATCATGGAATATGTCTGGGACGGCGTAGTCTATGATTTTATCGACAACGATGAGTTCTTCACAGGCGGGAATCCCTATACAAATCTGGTCGATGATATCCCAAAATACTGCTATTTCTGCAAGGCAGCTCTGGCAGCACTCAACTATATGGACTGGATCCCGGATGTGATCCACTGCCATGACTGGCAGGCAAGCCTCGTTCCTGTATTCCTCAGAACACAGTTCGCTGATACTGCGATCAAAGATTCCAAGACAGTCCTGACCATACACAACCTGCGCTTCCAGGGAGTATACAACATCCCGACGATCCGCTACTGGACCAATTTGCCGGACTACGTGTTCAATAAGGATGTATTCAAGACAGGCTATGAAGATGCTAACATGCTCAAGGCCGGTCTGACATATACGGATATCATCACCACAGTCAGCAATACATATGCTGATGAGATAGAGACTCCTGATTACGGAGAAAATCTCGACGCTCATCTGCGTTACCATGGTGGAAAGCTCCGCGGCATAGTCAACGGCATCGATGTTGTGCAGTGGGATCCGAAGGCAGATACAAGGCTGGCAGCGCCTTATGACATCACTGATGTACTTGACCGCAAGAAAGAAAACAAGAAAGCTCTCCAGGAAGAACTCGGTCTTGAAGTCGATGAAGGCAAATTCGTGATAGGTCTCATCTCCAGACTGACCGATCAGAAGGGCCTTGATCTGGTCAACGAGATTCTCCCTTCACTGGTGGACGGAAACACTCAGATCGTCGTTCTCGGTACCGGAGACATCCGCTATGAGGAGTCATTCAGAGGCTTTGAGAGCGGATTTAAGGGCAGTGTATGCTCCTGCATCATGTATGATGAGGGAAGGGCACACAGGATATACGCGGGCGCTGATGCGCTCCTCGTACCGTCGCTCTTTGAGCCATGCGGCCTGACGCAGCTTATTGCTATGCGCTACGGAACTGTTCCGGTCGTGCGTGAGACTGGCGGCCTCAAGGATACAGTCGAGCCGTACAACCAGTTCACCCACGAAGGAAACGGATTTACATTTGACCGCTATGAAGCCGGCCTGCTCTATGACGCAGTCAACCGCGCTAAGACTCTGTATTTCACAGACCGCTGGCACTGGGACGAAATGGTCCAGCGTGATATGGCCAAGGACGTTTCCTGGAAAACATCTGCAGAGCAGTACAGAGCCCTGTATCTTGAACTTAAACCGTGATCATAAGACAGCCCCGCGCCGGAAGGCGCGGGGCGTTTTTTCATTATGTACGGAAGCGGACTTCTGATATCACTGCTCTGCAATTGCTGCGTAGTGTGTCACGAAATCAGGCACCTTTCCTTCAAGTATGTATTCTCCGAAAGCGAGTACATCCGCGAAATCATCAAAGACCGCGACGTACATGTGGTTGCCCATCGCAAGCGATAAAGCATCAGGCATCCGCCCGTGCATCATGAGTACATCTCCGTATCTGTCAAGGATGTCCTGATCACTGATGGTGTGAGGATGGGAATCTTTTCTCCCTGCGAATACACAGTAGCGGTCCGGCGAGGTTTCAGGTATGACCCTGCGGCCGTATGTGACCAGATCTGCCCACAGCTGATACACATCAATGGAGTGCGCGTAATTGATAAGGTCAGGAGTATATCCTCCCGCAGGCCTCATATTGACTTCGAGTCCGACAAAGTCTCCCGCTTTGCCCAGTCCTTTCTTATCTTTCCTCAGTCTGAAAAATTCGAAATGAATGAACCTGTTTGTAACGTTGAAGGCCTTGATCGCCCTGCGTCCGTATTCGCTGAGCTGAGAAGGCACGTGAGGAAGGACGTAATACATCATTTCCTCGTCATCATTGACCGTCTCCGCTACATTCGGACACATGAAAGATGATTCGAACAGGACTTCGCCATTACCGTCGCATACAGCGTCAAATGAATAGATGTCCCCGAACACGAACTCCTCCATAATGTATTGTGCGTCCGGTTTCTTTTCGAAGAATGCTGATAGTTCCTCATCGTTGTTGATCCGGAACGTGTCAGACGCGCCGACACCTGTGTCAGGTTTTGCAAAAACAGGATAGCCTCCGATACTTTCGATAAATGAGAGGGCAGCCTCTCTGTCAGTGACCAGATGCTCGCGCGCAGAAGGTATCCCTGCAGCTCTGTAAACAGGCTTCATAGATGATTTGCTCTGCCATGACGAAAGCTGCTCCGGCATGACACCAGTCGTTACGTTGAAATCTCTCCGAAGCTGCGCATCAAGCTTCAGCCAGTATTCATTATTGGACTCGATCCAGTCCGGTTTGCCGTGCCTGAACGCCAGATAAGCGACAGCCCTGAACACCTGATCATAGTCTTCAAGAGTGCTGACTTTATAATATTCCGTAAGAGAAGATTTCAGCATATCATCGAGCTCATCATACGGAGCGTCACCAATGCCGAGCACATTCACACCGTTTCTTTTGAGACGGTCACAGAAAAACCTGTAGTTTGCAGGAAAATTCGGAGAAATGATAATACAGTTCATAGATAACCCTTTCAGCGGCTGCCGGATGCCGCGCCCCCATTCTGATACCTTAACTGACTGAAATCAGATGTGTCCGGCCAATAGGTATGTCAACCAATTACCAACGATTTTAATATGGTGTTTTGTTATATTCAACAAAACACATACGTGTTTTTGTAGAAATGCAAAAATTTTTCCCCAATTTAGTATTGACAACTGCATTATGCGATGTTAAATTAGCAATTAATTTAATACCGATAAACCTATGAAGGAGAGTGAGTAGGCTCTGAAGCTTGCATATGAGCGAGCTGCCGATGGTGAGAGGGCAGCATGCGTTGGCGGAACTGAATGGACTCCTGAGGGCGACAGGAAACCGGACCGGGTCCGGGAGTATGGGAGACGGAGAGAAAACTTCGTTAACAAATGATGCATATGATGGTATGCAGTGAGTGGGCAGAGGCAGCTCTGCCAAGCCGGGTGGCACCGCAAGAGAAAAACTATGCTCTTGTCCCAGCATTATTTTGTCTGGGATGAGAGCATTTTTGCATACACAATTCTCCCGGACAGAGCACTTACTACATTCACCGCCGGATACATAACGACCGGCATGTCTCAGGAAAGGAGAAAAAATGGAGAATTACCGCATCTATCTGACAGAGGAAGAGATCCCGACACATTATTACAATCTGAGAGCAGATATGTCTAAGAAACCTGCTCCGCTGCTCAATCCCGGCACTTTGCAGCCGATGACAGCCGAAGAACTGAAGGGCGTTTTCTGCGAGGAGCTCGTAGCACAGGAACTGGACAATGACACGAGGCTTTTCGAGATCCCTGAAGAGGTCAGAGAGTATTATAAGACCTACAGACCATCGCCGCTGATCCGCGCGTACAATCTGGAAAAGAAGCTCGGCACACCGGCCAGGATCTACTACAAATTCGAGGGAAACAATACTTCCGGAAGCCACAAACTCAACTCCGCGATCGCGCAGGCATATTACGCGAAAAAGCAGGGCCTTACCGGCATCACTACAGAGACCGGAGCCGGACAGTGGGGAACAGCGCTTTCGATGGCAAGCGCTTATTTCGGGCTGGACTGCAAGGTGTTCATGGTCAAAGGCTCATATGAGCAGAAGCCTTTCAGAAGAGATGTCATGACTACATATGGGGCAAGTGTGACCCCTTCGCCGTCAGATACTACAGAGGTCGGACGCAGGATCCTGGAAGCTTTTCCGGATACTGCAGGCAGTCTTGGATGCGCTATATCCGAAGCTGTGGAAGCAGCCGTTACTCAGGAAGGATACAGGTATGTGCTCGGAAGTGTGCTCAATCAGGTACTGCTTCACCAGAGCATCATCGGTCTGGAAGCACATAAGGCTTTCAGCAAGATCGGCGAATCGCCGGATATCATAATAGGCTGCACCGGAGGCGGCTCAAATCTCGGAGGACTAATTGCGCCATTCATGGGAGAAAAGCTCAGAGGCGAAAAAGACTACAGATTCATAGCGGCAGAACCGGCTTCGTGCCCAAGTTTCACAAGAGGAAAATACCTCTATGATTTCTGCGACACAGGCAATGTATGTCCGCTTGCTAAAATGTATACTCTCGGCAACGGCTTCATGCCGGCGCCTAATCATGCCGGAGGGCTCAGATTCCACGGTATGAGCACGATCCTCTCCGAGATCTATGATCAGGGACTCATGGAAGCAAGGGCGTATGAACAGACAGACGTGTTCGACGCTGCGGTCACATTTGCCAGAGCTGAAGGCATCCTTCCTGCACCGGAGAGCAGCCACGCTATAAGGGCGGCGATTGACGAAGCGATGCTCTGCAAAGAGAGCGGAGAAGAAAAAACACGGTACAGGATACTTTGACCTGAAGGCCTATGAGCAGTACAATGATGGTACTATGACAGATTATATCCCGACAGATGATGACCTCGAGAGAGGATTCGCCTACATCCCGCCGCAGCCGGGAGTATATGATTGAGAAAGGAACAGTTATGATCACAGGAAAGCAGAGAAGCGAACTCAAGAAGATGGCGCAGGAAATCAGGCCTGCCGTAATGATCGGCAAAGAGGAGGTCACCGGAACGGTCCTCTCATCGATAGATGATTATCTGAACGCGCATGAACTCATCAAGGTCCAGATCCAGGATGGCGCTTTGCTTGATCCGAAGGAAACAGCCAACGAGATCGCGGAGGAGCTTGGAGCGGATTTCGTACAGGCGATAGGAAAAAGATTCGTTCTCTACAGGCAGGCAGCCGATCCTGACAAGAGAAAAATCATACTGCTGTAACAACGAGAGTAAGACAGGGACTTAAGAGATGCTTATAAAACAGAATTTTCATTTTGATTCCATCAATGCTGACAGACCGCTTCATATACGCATACCTGATCACGGAGAAGGACCGTTTCCGGTTTTTTATTTCTTTGACGGACACAATCTTTTCCGCGATGAAGATGCTACATACGGTAAATCCTGGGGACTGGATGAATTCTGCGCCTCATGGGACAAGCAGATCATCATTGTCGGTATCGAGTGCGGACACGGTCATGATGAGAGGATGTCTGAATATCTTCCTTACGGAAGAGAAAGCGGATGGCTCAGCTCTTATGAGCCTCTTGGGGACAGGACCATGCAGGGGATCATATATGAGCTGAAGCCTTATATTGACTCGGTTTTCCCGACGATTCCTTTCCGCGAATGCACTGCGATAGGAGGCTCAAGCATGGGCGGTCTGATGGCAGCTTACGGACTTGTCAGATACAATCAGTTCATCTCAAAGGCGGCATGCCTTTCACCGTCTATAGGGAGCGTCAGCGGGAAACTCTGGCATGATATGAATAACACTTACATAAGCCCGGACACCAGGATATATCTGTCCTGGGGCACCCGGGAAGGTTACGGCGGCATCAAAGACCCGGAAAGCGAGGACCGGTCAAGCTGGATATACAGGACATGCAGAGGAACAGCCAATAAGATCACAGCAGCCGGAGGAGAGGCTATGCTGTACTGCCAGGTAGGCGGCCGTCACTGTGAAGCTGACTGGGAAAAACAGAACAGGCTGTATATGCCGTTCCTGTGGCAGCAATAGAAAAGAGACTGCCGCACGACAGCCTCTTTCTGCACTTTCACATCCATACAGATATTACTTTACGGATATCTCACCTGCGAGGACTTTCTGATAGTACTCGTAGTTTTTTTTGAGAAGCTCAGGTGTGTTGAGCTCGTAAGGACAATGCTGGCTGCACTGTCCGCATTCTATGCAGTTTTCGATCTTTTTCATCTCATTCTGCCAGTGTTCTGAAAGCCATGCGTCTGAAGGAGCTCTCCTCAGCATGAGAGATATTCTTGCGCACTGATAGATCGTGATCCCTGCAGGGCAGGTCGGCATACAGTAGCCGCAGCCCCTGCAGAAGTCGCCTGCAAGTTCTTTCCTTTCAGATTCGATGAAGCTTTTGATCTCGTCTGTATAAGCAGGTGTATTATCCATATATGAGAGGAACTCATCCAGCTCATTTTCCCTCTGTATACCCCAGATAGGCACCACATCAGGATAATCCTCAAGAAAGGCCATTGCAGCGTCAGAACGGGTTATAAGGCCGCCTGCCAGGCCTTTCATAGCAATGAATCCCATGTTTCTTTCTGCGCAGTAACGCGGAAGCGCAAGCTCCTTTTCAGAGGAAAGATAGCTGAACGGGAACTGCATCGTCTCATAAAGCCCTGAATCGATACAGTCATAAGCTACGCCGATCTTATGCGATGTGACGCCGATGTGGCGGATCCTGCCTTCAGCCTTGGCCTCGAGCAGCGCCTCATATACGCCTGTGCCGTCTCCGGGAGCGTAGACCTTATCCACCATATGCAGCTGATAAATATCGATATAATCCGTGCGAAGCTCGCGAAGGGAAGTCGCAAGGTCTTCTCTGACTTTGTCGCCGGTCCTGGCAGCAGTCTTGGTGGCTATGAAGATCTTGTCTCTCATTCCCTCAAAGGCGATGCCGAGTTTTGTCTCGCTGTCTGAATATGCTCTTGCAGTATCAAAATAGGTCATACCGCCTTCGTATGCCTTGCGAAGGATGACGACGGCATCTTCAATGCTGCGACGCTGCACAGGCAGCGCGCCGAAACCGTTTTGAGGCACACATATTCCGGTACTTCCGAGTGTTACATTTCTCATAATCATTACTCCCTTTGCTGTCACAGGCTGATTCAGACCGGGCTGAAGCCTGATTTGAATAGACTGTTCTCCGGTACAATTGTATAACACGGAAGGCCTTCCTGACAGAAAAATCTTAAAAAAGACATGGAAATTGACTGAAATGACATAAAAGGACAGCGGTTTTGTGTTAAACTCTATGTGTATAAAACTAAAACAGAGAAATATTATCGGTAAACTTATGAAGATCAGGAACTTTTTTAAAAACCCTCACAGACTGTTTACGGTACTGACGATTTTTGCCGCTATACTCGTAGCGGATGTGGTGCTGTGGAGCGCGCATATCAGCGCGCTGACCCCTTATGCGATCGCCAATGGCGATGATGTCGTATGCTGCGTCAGGGGCAGGGACAATGCCAGAGATGTACTTAATGATGTCTTCAGCGATCTTTCAGAAGAAGATTCAAGAATCTCCGCAGTAAGCTCTGACTTTCATATCATGAAGGCTCCCGGCTCTGAAGTCGTTTCTCCTGAGGAGGCAGTCGGCGCGGTGATGAAATCAGCTGATGAAAAAGAAGCTGCTGTTACGATCGTTTCCACCAAGACAGAAAACAGGACCTATACACCTGACCCTGATTATGAAAAGAATGCAACCATGCTTGCAGGAGAGGCTGATGTGATCAGCGAGGGCGAAGACGGGGAGAAGAAAGTATCCGTAGCATACAAGACAGTCAACGGAGAGACAGAGGACACAGAGACGGCTGACCTGATGATCCTTGACGCAGGTGTTCCTGCAGTCGTCGAAAAAGGGGTCCTCGGACTTCCTGAGGGAGAGGACTGGTCAACATATGAGGGCGACCCTGTCTGCAACAGCGGCGATGATGTAGCGACAACAGCACAGCAGTATGTAGGTCTCAACTATGTCTGGGGAGGCAAGAGCCTGGAAACCGGAGTGGACTGCTCGGGATTCGTTATGGCAGTCTACAGAAAATACGGCGTGAATCTCAGCTATCCGCTCGAGGACGAAGGTGTCAGCGTTTCCTACAGTAATGCTCAGCCCGGGGATATCCTTTACTTCCCGGGACATTTCGGAATGTATATCGGAAACGGTATGATGGTCCATGCGGCTAACCCTTCAAAAGGGGTGTGTATCGAGAGTGTCTGGGGAAGATCTATTCTCGACGTCAGAAGGATCGTCACCAATTAATTGATAAAAGACTTCATCACAAGGAGATCCAGAAGTGAAATACAGGATAAACAAATCCAACTATCATCAATTCAATACGTATAAGATAAATAAGCTCCCTTCGAGGAGCTATTTTATCCCTTATCCGGATATGGAGCAGGCGGAAAGTGTGAGTCCTGCCAGAAAAAGATACAGTTCGCCTAAGGTAAAATGCCTTAACGGAAGCTGGGATTTCAGGTTCTATCCGAGACCTTCCGAACTTCCTGACATACTCGATACAGACGAGACAGCGTGGGACAGGATCGATGTCCCGTCATGCTGGCAGTTCAGAGGTTACGATAAGCCGTTTTACGTAAATATGAGATATCAGTTCCCGTTTGCTCCGCCGAAGATCCCACGGGAGGGCAAGGTGCCGAGGACTTTCTTCTGGATAGGCTCCGAGCGAGGTCTCGGACCGGTGTGGAAAGATCCCGGCGAGGAATACAATTTCGCAGGTGTGTACCGCACTTTTTTTGATGTAAGCGATCTTACAAAACGCTATGTGCTGTCGTTTCTCGGTGTCGCCAGCTGCGCTGATGTATATATCAACGGCAGATTTGCAGGCTATACCGAGGGTTCTCACAATACTGCCGAATTCTACGCTTCGCCGTACGTGCGTAAAGGTGAAAATGAACTTCTGATCGTGGTCCGCAGATGGTGTACGGGCACATATCTTGAATGTCAGGATATGTTCAGAAACAACGGCATATTCCGTGATGTTCTGCTTAGGATAGAAGAAAGAAATGATATCCGTGATATAGAGTTTGAAACAGCCCCTGCGGACGGCGGATATTCCGCGCGCGCAAAGGCCTTCACATATGCTGAGAATACAGTGACATTCACTCTCCGCGGTCACGGTCTGGAGGTGAAGCGCACTGCAGCATCCTGCAGCGGGGTCGCCGAGGCTGATTTCGGTGTCCTTGATGTACAGGAGTGGACAGCAGAAACCCCGGTCCTCTATGATCTGTATTTTGAGACTGAGGACACATGCATCAGAGAGCGCGTCGGTTTCAGAAATGTCAGGATCGAGGGTGACAGATTCCTTGTCAACGGAAGACTGCTGAAACTCCATGGCGTAAACCACCATGATACAAGCTGCGAAAACGGATATACGCTCACACCGGCTGAGATCGAAAGAGATATGAAGCTGTGCAGGGAGTACAACATAGATACCGTCCGTACATCTCACTATCCTCCGGATCCGTACCTTCTGGAGGTATGTGACGAGCTCGGGATCTATGTAGTGGATGAAGCTGATCTGGAGACGCACGGGACTTTTTCGATGCAGGTCCCGCCGACATACAATACGATCAGCCATGATCCGAAGTGGGAGCCGCGCTATCTTGACCGCGCAGAGAACCTTTTCCAGAGAGACAAGCTGCATCCGTCAATCATCATGTGGAGTCTCGGTAATGAGTCCGGGGGTTTCAGAAACACAGACAAGATGTATGAGTATATAAAGGCTCACTCAGATATTCCTGTTCACTATGAGAGCGCAGTTCACTGCAAAAGGATCGCGTACGATGTCGCCAGCGAGATGTATCCGCCTGTTGAGCGTGTTCATGAGATAGGCGAAAAAACATACTCAATTGGGAAAATGTGCGACAGGCCGTATTTTCTCTGCGAGTACGCTCACGCTATGGGTGTCGGACCCGGTAATATGGAGGCGTACTGGAAGGAGATCTATTCTTACGACAGTCTGATTGGCGGCTGCGTGTGGGAGATGGTCGATCACGCGGTACTTGAAAAAGACGGTTCTTATACCTACGGCGGGGACCACGGAGAGTGGGAACATGACGGGAATTTCTGCGTTGACGGTATGTTCTATCCTGACCGCACACCTTCCACAGGTGCGAGGATCACAAAATTCATCTACAGACCGCTGAGGATAAAGTATCTGGGCGGAAATTCATTTGAGGTGTTCAACACAAAAGCCTTCACAGACGCAGACGCTTATATACTCGATATAAGGTGGAATGACGGCACTTCTGTCCAGTTGGAGCCTCAGGCCGGCCCGCTTCAGACACAGATCATAGAACTGGATGCAGAGAGCAGGATCAGCGCCGCGAAAGAAGCAGGCACAGACTGCCTGGTCGATATCATCACGGTGGAGAAACGTACAGGAAGAAACGCGTCCCGCGAGCAGCTTGCGCTGTATGAGCACATTCCGGCACCTGCTGCAGATGCTGACGGAGTTCCGCTGAGCGATCTGGTGACCGATCAGGATGGCAGGGACTTCACAGTAGGTGGCATCACGATCAGGCCTTCAGACCCTTATACAATCCTATTCCGCGCTCCGACAGACAACGATTTTGTCTTCTTCGGTCTCAGGAACAGCATGAATGATTTTATCAGGCAGAGAGAGAACATCCTGAGCATCGAAAAAGGGGAGAAGAACGCTGTTATCACAACAGAGATAAAATGCAAGGGCGCGTCATTCGTGTGCACGGATACTTTTGAAGCATGCGAAAAGGGCATCCTTGTTACAAGCCGTCTCCACTGCACAAAAGGCAAGGGCGATCTGCCGAGATTCGGAAAAGCCTTCAGGCTGGATCCGGGATTTGACCATGTCACTTATTACGGCCGGAACGGAGAGTCCTATGCAGACATGAAGGATCACACCCAGATAGAGAAAGTCTGCTGCAGCGTCAGCGATATGACCGAGCCTAACATCAAGCCTCAGGAAAGCGGAAACCGCATGGACTGCAGATGGGCAAGCATTGAAAATGAAACCGGCAGGATAACGATCACAGCCGCAGACAAGCCGTTTGAGCTTGGCATCAAGCCGTACAGCGACAGAGAACTTCTGACGATGAAGCACAGAGAAGATGAAAAAGTGACAGGCACATATGTCACCATTTCAGCCTTTCAGCAGGGAATAGGCACAGGCATCTGCGGACCGGAGACAGCGCCGGAATACCGTTATCCGGCAGACAGAGATTACGAACTGAAATTCCTCATCAGCACAGAGAAAAAGTAATATCTGCAGGGAGGATAAAAGCAATGTCAGTAGGTTTGAAAGTGGGATTTTTCTGGTATGAAATAGGGACGGGAGATTTTTTACATTCGTTCTTTTCGACTGTTTCATATCATCTGGAGAACAAAGAGTGGGGCACGGTATATCCGGTGCTGATGGAGAAGCTTTACCGGGGCAGCGTTGATACGGGCGAACTGGAAGAGCTGAAAAAGGAACTCTCTGACGTGGAGCAGAGGCTCAGATCGATCCCTCCGGATCGTGTTATATGGGATATAGAAGACCTCAGCAGGCAGCCCCCATGGGGAAAAGAGATCAGTGATGATATAAAAGATCTGTCAGACTACTTCATAACGAGTAATGGCGGGAACATTTTTGATATGTTCCGGGATGCGATCTCGGCAGCAAAAACCATTGATTCCGGGATCGAAATCAAATCCTATGCATGACAGCATTGCGGCTTTTCATAACCAAAGCAAAAAGCGAGCCATACGGCTCGCTTTGGTGGTCTGTGGGGGGCTCGAACCCTCGACATCATGGTTGTGACCCATGCGCTCTCCCAGCTGAGCTAACAGACCTGATCGCCTGCGTTTCACACGCAAGATTGATTATAGCACATTTTGCTGCGGATTATGTTACAATATCCGAAGAAAAAACAATTGCTGTCAGACGGCAGCGGCAGGAGCAGACAGTGAAAGTCAGAAAGATATATTTTGATCTGGATGGTGTCCTTGCGGATTTTGACAGGGGCGTTCACGAGTTGTGCGGGATGGATGCTTTCTCACATGAGGAAGAGCCATCCTATCGTTTAGATGAAATAATGTGGCAGAGGATCAAAGAAGTCGGACACTTCTACGACAAACTGGAACTCATGGATGGCGCAGGAGAGCTGTTCAGAGATATCTACACAAAATACGGTGACAAGTGCGAGATCCTCAGCGGGATCCCGAAACCGAAAAGAGGGATCCTGACCGCAGGCGACGACAAGAGAAAATGGGTCAGAAGGATGCTTTCTGATACAATCAAGGTCAATATAGTCTACAAAGAAGAGAAGCCGAAGTACTGCTATGGCGCGGACTGCATCCTTATAGATGATCTGCCTGCCAATATAAAAGCATGGGAGGAAATAGGAGGTACCGGGATCATCAATACCGGAGCCGAGGACACAAGAAAAACGCTTGAAGAGATGGGGCTGCTGTGATCAGAGGGACAGCAGCGTTACCCGGCCTGTAAGATACGGCTGCCCGCCGGCAACATCCACGCGGATGATGCCCCCGGGCTGTTTTATTTCTGTATGATCAGAGGAACCGCTGAGCGTACTTCTGAACCAGCCGACAGCGGTGCTGCCGGTTGCGCAGCCCTGTTCCCAGAAAAGTGTCTGCGAACACGGAACATAAACAAGCGGGCGGATGCTGATGCTTCCGCTCAGAGGATCCGGAGATACAAGACTGTCATATTCCGGACACAGGAGAAGTCCCATAGCAGGTACATCGAGTTCCCCGGCAATCTCTTTTACAAGAGTCTCTGCTTCGTCTTCAGTAAGACTGCCGGCAGGGACGATCAGGTGTGATATGCCGCTGAAACGGACAAGAGGGCGGCCTCTGAACGTGGTCACCGCCGGGACCGGCATGCTGACAGTTCCCTCAAAGGAAGGATGCCCTGCCGATGCGGCAAGTCTGCTGATCCTGACATCGAGGATGCGGTCAGTTCCGGAGGAATCTACGGAAACATGAGTCTCGCAGCCTTCTTTCAGACCATGCGTGTATGCGTGCCATGCAGCTGCCGACAGAGTGGCGTTGCCGCAGAACTCGTATCCCATCATCTCCAGCCTGATGACATCGTCAGAAACAGGCATGATAAAACCCACCTGCTCGCAGGAAGGCTCTTTTCTGAATGATTCACGAATCATAGCGTCGCGGGTCTCGTCCGTATAGGGTGTCGTGACGAGGACTGTGATGTTGCCCGTGGGGTCCGCAAGAATATAATCAAAATCCATACTGCAATAATACCATACGGAAATAACGAAAAAAATGATTTATTAATTGACGGGTTTATGTTATATTGTTCCAGACGGATGGTATTCCGACGGAAACTATACCCGGCAAAACTGCATATGTGCGCGACCGGCGCGGATCCGTAAGGCTGACCATCCTGATTACATTTTTTGCTTGTGATCAGGATTTTTATATGCTCAGCGGTGACGGGAACGGAAGCATCCGGAGCAGATTTGCCATCAACGAAAGGGAAAAAGAAATGAAAAAACCTGTAACAAGAGCTGAAAAGGACATCCAGGTCCGCAGGGAAGCAAAGGCTACACTGATACTCTTTGCAATATGCTGCGCATGGAACATCATTTTTGCCTATGCGATCCCCGGAAGCATCCGGATCGGCGGCATGCCTCTGTGGTGGCTGGTCAGTACGCCGGGAATGTTCGTACTGGCAGTGATCGGAGTCGTATTTATACTCAAAAAGGTATTTGTCGACTTCAGCCTCGAGGATGAAGAGGAAGGAGGTACCGAAAATGCTTAGCAAAAACATTATCGTGCTGATCATTCTGGTAGCTTATCTCCTTGTCAATCTGTTCCTCGGTATCTCGGTGAGCCGCAGATCAGCAAAAGCTAACGCAGACAGCGGATTTATGAGTAACTATTTTGCCGGCTCAAGAAGCATGGGCGGAGTAGTACTGGCAATGACTCTGGTCGCAACATATACAAGCGCCAGCTCATTCCTTGGAGGCCCGGGCCTTGCATCAAGCTTCGGTATGTCCTGGTCATGGGTTGCGGGTGTGCAGATAGGAGCCACATTCCTCACACTCGGAGTGCTTGGCAAAAAATTCGCCATGATCTCCCGCAGGACCAATTCAGTAACAATAAACGACTATCTCAGAGCACGTTATAACTCGCCGGCAGTTGTCATTATATGCGGTGTTGCGATGGTGGTCTTCTTCACCACACAGATGATCGCTCAGTTCAT
This sequence comes from uncultured Eubacteriales bacterium, assembly GCA_900317675.1. Taxonomy (GTDB): domain Bacteria; phylum Bacillota; class Clostridia; order Peptostreptococcales; family Anaerovoracaceae; genus Crickella. The sequence goes on along the minus strand of ONHU01000007.1, from coordinate 18,510 downwards.
CGGCGGCGCTACTCTTCTCCAGACAGTCACAGGACTCCCGTACTGGGCGGGACTGCTGCTGTTCGGAGCAGTCGTCATCATCTATACATCCGTAGGCGGATTCAAGGCGGTCGTAACGACTGACACGATCCAGGGATTCATCATGGCATGCGGCACATTTCTGCTTCTGTTCTTCGTGATCAGACAGGGCGGCGGCATGGACAACATCATCGGAACACTCGATGCAGGCAATCCGGGATGGGATCTCATGGGCAAAGGAGAATACGGAGCCGAGATCGCAGCACTGAGACCGGGAGCACTCATTTCTTTCTGGGTGCTTGTAGGTGTGGCTGTACTCGGACTTCCTCAGACTGCTGTACGCTGCATGGGATTCAAGGATACACAGTCGATGCACAAGGCAATGATCTACGGCACTGTGGTTATCGGCATACTGATGATAGGCATGCATCTTGCAGGAACTCTTGCTTTCCCGCTTCTGCCTGAAGGCGGACTCGATAGTACCGATCAGGTCATTCCGTATGTAGTCATGAAATATATGCCTGCCTGGGCTGCAGGACTTTTCCTCGCGGCTCCTCTCGCAGCAGTCATGTCGACGATCGATTCACTGCTCATTCTTGCTTCAGCTACTATCATCAAGGATATCTACATCCACTACATCAAAAAGGTTCCTGTAGGAGCTGAAGAATCAGGGAATCACAGCTATGATGAAGCATATGAAAAGGTACCTCGCTACAGCTTTATGCTGACAGCAGTGATCGGAGTCATCGCGTGCCTTCTGGCTCTCAACCCGCCGGATGTCATCGTATGGATCAATCTCTTCGCATTCGGAGGCCTCGAAGCAACATTCTTCTGGCCTGTCATCGGAGGTCTCTACTGGAAGAAGGGCAACAGCACCGCTTGTCTCTCGTCGACGATACTCGGTCTTGTGACATTTATCTTCTTCAACAGAGTCAAGATCCTGCCTTTCGGTATCCACGAAATCATCGCGGGACTCATTGTCAGCGGGATCGCGTATTTTGCAGCAGGAATGCTGACAGCAAAAGAGCCTGATGAGGAAATGATCAGAAAATGCTTCTGACCTCCGCAGGCAAAGCATGATATCGATGATAAGTATTGAAATTACAACAATAAGCTATTAGAATTACAAAATCATATAAATTCGTCTGACAGGAAGGGATTACAGATTCCAATGAAAAGAGTACTTACAATACAGGATATCTCATGTCTGGGCAAATGCTCGATAACCATAGCTCTCCCGGTGATCTCCGCACTCGGTTCTGAGACTGTCATACTGCCGACAGCAGTGCTTTCCACGCACACGATGTTCAGCAATTTCACAGTCAAGGATCTTTCAGACCAGATCGGACCGATCACTGAACACTGGAAGAGCGAAGACGTTAAATTCGACGCCATCTATACAGGATATCTCGGCACACCTGAGCAGATCGATCAGATGAAGGTGCTGTTTGAGACATTCGGCGGTGAGGATACCCTGATATTCGTAGATCCTGTTATGGCAGACAATGGGAAACTCTATCCGGCTTTTGACATGGCATACGCCAAAAAGAACGCACAGCTGTGTGCTGCAGCCGACATCATCGTTCCTAATATCACTGAAGCTTCATTCATGACAGATATGGAGTACAGGGAGGAAAAGGATCATGACGAGGCGTATATCAAGGAGATGCTTGACAGGCTCGCTCAGCTTGGCGCAAGAGTAAACGTACTCACGGGTGTCTCCCTTGAACCGGGCAAGACCGGCGTCATGGGCTTCGACAAGGAGACCGGAGATTACTATCTGTATCAGAACGAAAAAGTCAATGCAACATTCCACGGGACAGGGGATCTTTTCGCAAGCACTTGTGTAGGAGAGATCATGCGGGGCAGGAGCTGGCAGGATGCCATGAGGATCGCCTGCAGCTATACAGCGCGCACTATAGAAGTGACTATGCAGGATCCTAAGAAACCGTGGTACGGAGTCAATTTCGAGGAGACACTCCCTGATCTGATCCGTATGAGATAGCGCGATTCACGCAGACGGAGGACTTGCTATGATTGTAGACCGCTTCCCATGGCTTCTTGAACCGAATATACTGACAGTCCTGATCCGGACTCTGATGGCGCTGATCTGTGCCGGTATGATCGGATCAGAGCGTAATCTGCGCGGCGCTGCTGCCGGTATGCGTACGCATATCCTTGTATGCCTCGGGGCTATGCTTGCAATGACCACAGGGCAGTTCGCATTTCTGCACTACGGAACTGTAGACCCGACACGTATCGGAGCTCAGGTCGTCTCCGGGATCGGCTTTCTGGGTGCAGGTTCGATCATTGTTACCAGAGGCAACCGCGTCCACGGACTTACAACAGCCGCGGGACTGTGGGCTTCCGCATGTATCGGACTTGCGATAGGAATAGGATTTTATGAAGGCGCTCTGATAGGCACGGTCGCTGTATATATAACGGAACGTTTGCTTCGCCGGATCTCAAAATCACTGCTTCCGGGCTCGGAAAAGGAGACAGAAGAAGACCTCGCTGAACACAACCGTCACGGCTAGTGAAAAAAAGTATATAGAATCAAAAATTATTAGCACTCTCACCAAGAGAGTGCTAAATTTTTGTTTACAAACGTTTTCATTTGTACTATTATATACAGGGTAAACAGCAGAAACACCGGGGACGGGGAGACATGAGCCCGCACCCTGATACATATAAAGCCGCATGCAGATCGCGCGGCAGCATACAAAAATGTTAAAAAATGATCCTTTACAGAAGGAGGTAAATCAATGAACATAGAAAAATATACACAGAATGCCCAGCAGGTCGTGCTGGACTGCCAGAACATCGCTACATCGATGGGCCATCAGATGGTCGATGGTGAGCATGTTCATCTCGCGCTGCTTAAGCAGAAAGACGGTCTCATCCCAAAACTCATCAAATCGATGGGCGTCGATCCTGACGCTGTCACAAGGGATGTCCAGGCTGAAGTTGACAAACTGCCTAAGGTCAGCGGAAGCGCCGATACGATGTACGGCACCAGACGTTTTAACAACATTTTCGTGAATGCAGAGAAGATAGCAGAGCAGTTCACTGATGAATATGTCAGTGTCGAGCACATTTATCTTGCTCTGATCGCGGAAAACGGTACGCCTAGCGCAAAAATCCTCACAAAGTACGACATCACAAGAGAAAAATTCCTTCAGGCACTGAACAGTGTCAGAGGCAATCAGCGTGTGACCAGCCAGAACCCGGAGGGCAATTATGAGGCACTTGCCAAGTATGGAAGAGACCTTGTGGACATGGCGCGTGACGGAAAACTCGATCCTGTCATCGGAAGAGATTCTGAGATCAGACACGCGATTCAGATCCTTTCAAGGAGAACCAAGAACAACCCTGTCCTCATCGGAGAGCCGGGCGTTGGTAAAACAGCTGTAGTAGAAGGACTTGCTCAGAGAATCCTGAGCGGTGATGTCCCTGAAGGTCTCAAGGACAAGACGATCTATGCTCTGGATATGGGTTCCCTCATAGCCGGCGCGAAATTCAGAGGAGAGTTCGAGGAAAGACTTAAGGCAGTTCTCAACGAGATCGAGAAGTCAGACGGCAGGATCATCCTGTTTATTGATGAGATACACAATATCGTTGGGGCAGGCAGGACAGAAGGCTCGATGGATGCCGGAAACCTCCTCAAGCCTAAGCTCGCCAGAGGAGAACTTCACTGCATCGGCGCAACTACTCTCGATGAGTACAGAAAGTACATTGAAAAAGACGCCGCTCTTGAGAGAAGATTCCAGAAGGTTCTGATCGATCAGCCTTCGGTAGAGGACACCGTTTCCATACTCAGAGGACTCAAGGAAAAATTCGAGATCCATCACGGAGTCAGGATCACCGACAGCGCTCTTATCGCTTGCGCTACACTTTCAGACAGGTACATCACAGACAGATTCCTTCCTGACAAGGCGATAGACCTGATGGACGAAGCGGCAGCAAGGATCAGGACTGAGATCGACAGCATGCCTTCAGAGCTTGATGAGATATCACGTAAGATCATGCAGCTCGAGATCGAAAAGCAGGGTCTCAGCAAAGAAGACGAAGACGACAAGGGAGCAAAGCTCAGACTCGCTGCCCTTGAGCAGGAACTTGCAGAGCTCAAGGAAAAGAGCGCGGGCATGAGAGCTCAGTGGGAAAACGAGAAGAAGGAAATCCTGGAAGTAAAGAACCTCAAGGAACAGATAGAGAATATCAAACTCGAGATCGAAGACGCTGAGAGAGCATATAACCTCGAAAAGCTTGCAGAACTCAAAAACGGCGTGCTCCCGAGCCTCCAGAAACAGCTCGAGGAGAAGAAGGCCAAGGCTGACGCGCTCAAAGACGAAAGACTCCTTCAGGAGGAGGTCACAGAAGACGAGATCGCTGAAGTCATCTCCGGATGGACGGGTATACCTGTCAGCAAGCTCGTAGAGACTGAAAGAGATAAACTCCTCCGTCTCCCTGAGATCCTCCACAGGAGAGTCATCGGCCAGGATGAGGGAATCCAGGCTGTATCCGAAGCTATACTGAGAGCAAGGGCAGGACTCAAGGATGAGAACAGACCTATAGGTTCGTTCATCTTCCTCGGTCCTACAGGAGTAGGTAAGACCGAGCTCGCCAAGGCACTGTCTGAAGCCCTCTTTGATACCGAAAGGAATATGATACGTATCGACATGTCTGAGTACATGGAGAAGCATTCCGTATCAAGACTGGTAGGAGCGCCTCCGGGGTATGTAGGATATGATGAAGGCGGACAGCTGACAGAAGCCGTACGCCGTAAGCCTTACTCGGTCATCCTCTTTGATGAGATCGAGAAGGCTCATCCGGATGTATTCAACATCCTTCTTCAGGTTCTCGATGACGGCAGACTGACTGACAATCAGGGCAGGACTGTCGACTTCAAGAACACAATAGTCATCATGACTTCCAATGTCGGAAGCCAGGATCTGATAGACAACATGAAAGAGGACGGATCCGTCGATCCTGAATTAGAGGCTGAAGTCGAAGGAAAGCTCAGAAACTACTTCAGACCTGAATTCCTCAACAGGATAGATGATGTCATCACATTCACTCCGCTTACCAGAGAGCAGATAAAAGGCATCGTCGATCTTCAGCTTAATGGTATCCGCGAGAGACTTGAAGACAGGGAGATCACTATGGATGTCACTGACGCTGCTCTTGACTTCATCGCAGGTGAGGCATATGAGCCTCAGTACGGCGCAAGACCGGTCAAGCGTTATCTGTCCAAGCACGTTGAGACAGAGATCGCAGAGGGCATCATCCGCGGCACGATCATCGACGGACAGAAACTCACAGTGGATACAGACGGAGAAAAACTCACTTACGTCTCAGAATAAAACGGTCATGCGTTCCCGGATCCGGTCCGGCAGAGCAGTTTTGAGAAAAACTGCACATGGATCGCGGTAAAACCACAGATCATGTACAAAAGCGATGGCAAGATGACGCAGTGAGAATGAAAAAGAAGCTGTAACTAAGATAAGTGTCCGTTTTTCCGGAAAAAAAGAGTGCGAGTCAAGGAATTTTTCCTTGATTTCGCACTCTTTCTTGTTTTCTGTAGTGGTCCTGAGCCTTTCCCGTTCTGCGTTTTGTACATGAATTCATTGAAACGAGGAGTTCATGTACAGTTTTTGCCAAAAGTCCCGGTAGGGCGGAAATCTTTGAGCCTGATCCCTTGTCAGGAAAGAAGCTGGACTGCTTTCCTGGCTGCTGCGGCCGCGTCAGGAGTATAAGCATCGGCTTGTATCTGATCACAGTATTCCTGTGTGACCGGCGCGCCTCCAATGAGTATCTTGACCTTGTCGCGTATGCCGCGTCTGACGGCTTCTGCAACGACTCTCTCAAGTTCGCCCATGCTTGTGGTAAGGAGTGTGGAGCAGGCTATGAGTCTGCAGTCATTATCTATGGCCAGCTGCACAAAATCCTCTGCGCTGACATCGCATCCCGCGTCTATCACTTCAAGCCCGCTTCCTTCCATCATGATCCTGACGAGATTCTTGCCTATGTCATGGAGGTCGCCTCTGACTGTGCCAAGACATACCTTGCCTGCAGCCTGTTCACCTGACCCTGCTGCGAGAAGAGGCTTCAGTATCTCTGTAGCTGAAGACATGCAGTTGGCAGCTCTGAGCATCTCAGGGACGAATACTTCACCGAGTGAGAAATCTTCTCCCAGCTGGTTCATCCCGCGGACCAGACCGTCCGTAAGGATCTCCTGTGCAGAGATCCCCTCATCGAGGGCTTCCTGCACCGCTGATACAGTTTCATCTACAGAGCCTTCCTGGAGAGCTTCTGAGATCTCGTCGAGGATGGTCCTGCTTCCTTCGGAGACTGCTGCTTCGGAGAAAGTGCTTCCTGATGCAGAAGCAGGTGAACCGGATACATTCTTCGCGAGTGCCAAACCTCCGGTTATGTCAGATGCCGATACTCTTACATTGAAACGAGGCAGGTGATATCCTTCGTTGTATTTTCTGATCTCATCATCTATCCACGGATCGACATGTCTGTAGACTGTCCCTGAAAGACCGTATGTGATCGATGGTATGAAGTGTCCGCCAGGGCAGTACTCATTGAGAGCTTTGCTTACATAGCTTCGTACTTCTTCCTCTCCGGCGTCCTCTCTGTCGATAGCTGCGCCTATGCCGCCCATGAGGACCATGCGACCGTCAAGCTGTTTCTGAAGAGCAGGTATGTTGTTTTCAGGAAGAACACCCTGCCATACCTGGATGCCGATCTCAGCCATATCATCGATGATAGGGACAAGATAGGAGTCTGCGTGATGGATAGCTATCACACCTCTGGAGCGGATATATCCGTAGAAACGGCGGTAAGGTTCTTTGAAGAATTCGCGCCACATATCCGGTTTCATGAAGAGGGCGTCCTTGGTGCCCCAGTCATCATGAGAGAATATCGCATCCGGCTGGAGATTATCTATGAGATGCTTCACATATCCTATCCTGAAGTCTGTGATGTAATCGATGAGTTCATGCATCTCGTCCGGATGATCATACAGATTGGTCAGGACCTCCTGGAAAGGCATCAGAAAATGGCACTGCTCAAAAATGCCTGTAGCCATAAATCCGGCAACCAGTCTCTCTTCGCCGGCTTTCTCGCGGACCGCAGAACGGAAACCGGCCCAGGCTTCTTCGTCACTGCAGTTGGCGATGATGTCAGGCGCGTGGACGTAATCACGCCAGCGCGTTATATCCTTGATGACCTTGGTCTCTTCTGTTACGTGAGGCATAGAGCCAGGTGCGTCTGCCGGCCACTCGATTATAGTGCCCCACAGATCTGTGACCGTCGCTCCCGGACGTCTGCCATTGTGGAGATAGCCTCCAATAGGGTCGCCGAGAGCCATCTGAAGTGCTTCATACTGGACCAGCTGGCGTTCCGGGCGGCCGTCTTTTTTGAGTAATTCAAAGAATATTTCTTTTGGAGTCATATCAGTATCCTTTCGCTGAAGGGAAAGCGTGTCAAAGCATAAGTCAGTCTATGAGGATGCATGATGTGAAGCTCATAGTACCGCTGCCGTAATTGTAACTGAGACCGGATCTGGTGCAGACGTCACTGACCAGAAGCCCGTAAGCCTCCATCGACGGCCAGAGCCTGTCCGGATGCCGGCATGGTCTGTCAGGATAGGTGCATCTGCGGCATCTTCTGCATGTGCCGGCTCCCATCGGAAGACAGTCCGGTCTGAGCATCCTGACCTGACGGACAAGGGTATCAAAGCAGGAAGCATGTTTATCTGCAATACTGCGGATCGCCTCCATGTCAAAATCATCCTTCAGATCTCCCACCGTCTGGACGATGATCCCTCGGCTGTATCTGCCTGCCTTTTCAGCGGCATATTCAAGTGTACCTGCAGCCGGAGGGCAGCTCCAGGACTTGCCGTAGCTGCGGCACCGGTCCGCGGCGCACATACTGCGTACCTCCGGCCTGAATACAAGAGCATCCATTGCCAGCGGAGCTGCATAAGTGAATCCTGCCTCAAGGGCAAGATCAGAAAAATCAGATATATTCAGTTCTGTTGTGTGATCAATCTTCATTTATGATATATTTTAAGAGATAACTGTACAATAAACAAGAAGAATGGCTTGAAAAATGATCTAACCGGAGGATGGGTTATGGAGTTGTATTTTCCGATCATACTGGATGGAGCTAACGGGACCGAACTTCAGAAAAGAGGCTTTGACGGAAGTGTATGTACCGAGACATGGGTGCTCGAACATCCTGAAGTCATGCAGCAGATTCAGATAGAATGTGTGGAGGCAGGCAGCGATGTAGTATATGCGCCTACATTCGGAGCCAACAGAGTCAAACTCGAAGAGAACGGTATCTTCAACCAGGTCGCTGACTACAATAAGAGACTCGTGGCAGTCTCTAAGGAGGCTGTAGGCGGAAAGGCTCTGATCGCGGGAGATATTGCCACTACAGGCAAATTCCTTGCGCCGGTAGGTGACGTTACCTTTGACGAGCTCTATGAGATCTACCATGAGCAGGCGCTTGCCCTTGAGGAAGCAGGCGTGGATATGTACGCGATCGAGACAATCATGACTGTTCCTGATGCCAGGGCCGCTCTTCTGGCGGTCAGAGATGTATCTGACAAACCTGTGATCGTTTCTTTCACATGCGATGAGAAAGGGCGCACTCTCACAGGTTCAGACGTGCTGGCAGCGCTGGTCATCATGCAGGGCATGGAGCTCGACGTGTTCGGACTGAACTGCAGCACAGGACCGGAAGAGATGGTAAAGCAGGCAGAAAGACTGCGCGGATACGCGGAAGTTCCGCTGGCTATCAAGCCTAATGCCGGGATGCCGGAAACTGTCAACGGAAAAACAGTTTATAACTGTCCGCCGGAGGAATTTGCGAGATTTACAGACACTTTCGCGGCTGCGGGAGCCGGACTGTTCGGCGGATGCTGCGGCACAGGACCGGAGCATATAGGCGCTCTCAAAAAGGCTCTTGCAGGGTTCTCGTTCAGAAGGCCTGAGCCGCAGGACAACGGCAGGATCATATGCGCTACGGAAAAGGAAGTCTTTGAACTTGACAGGGACATCGTGATCGACGAGGTAATAGAATGCGGCGCTGATCTCGAAAAGAAGATACGGGATGCCAACAAGTCTGAAAAGCAGGTCATCGCTGTCAGGATCAGCAGTGAGGCGGATCTGGACGAATTTGAAAGCGCTCAGTACGCAGTACGCAAGCCTCTGTGCATAGTCTGTGATGATGCGGATCTCCTTGATCAGGCGCTGAGACTTTATCAGGGAAGGGCACTCTATGCAGGAGACCTTGCTCCGGAAGAACTCGTCCCGCTTGTAAGGAAATACGGACTGATAGCATAGGAGCTGAGATAAGCAGCAATCCAAGGACACACCTTGAAAAAAGGTGTGTCTCTTTTGATGAGACCCTGAAGTCTCTGCGTTGAAGTCAGAGCCCTGATGTGGTAGGATAAATTGTAATTTTATGTGGTCCTGCCGGCTGATTTCAGGCAGCCGGAATCAGGATGACAACGCGCCCGGGTGTGCGGGCATGCTTCGGAATATACCCGGAAATCAACATAAAGGATGACAGATATCACTCGATGAATATAACAATAGACGGATACAACATTAATTATAAAATCACCGGACCGGATGATGCTGAAACCACTGCAGTGATCCTGCAGGGATGGGGCACCGGACTTGATCTGTATGATTTTGCTGCCGGATGCATCAATGACAGCTGCAGAGTAGTACAGCTCGATTTTCCGGGTTTCGGTGAAAGCGATGAGCCGCGTGAACCATGGAGACCGGCAGACTATGCTGACTTTTTCTGCAGTTTCGCTGATGCGATCGGCATCACAAAAGCAGTGCTCATAGGTCATTCCTACGGCGGCAGGGTGATCATCAAGCTCGCTGTGCGCGATGATCTGCCTTTTGAGATCGAAAAGATCGTACTTGTAGACAGCGCCGGCATCATGCCGGAAAGATCGGCTGCCCAGAAGAGAAAAGTCAGGAGATACAAGATAATGCGCAACTTCCTGACCAGCAAACCTGTGCACGCAATGTTTCCTGAGGTCATCGACTACTGGATGAGCCAGCAGGGATCCGATGACTACAGGAATTCAAGTCCGATGATGAAAAAATGCCTGGTCATGGCCGTTAACGAGGATCAGAGAGACGCTCTGCCGGATATCAGGCAGGAGACGCTGCTCATCTGGGGAGAGCTGGACGACGCTACTCCGCTGCATGATGCTGAGATAATGGAAGAGCTGATCCCGGGTGCGGGACTTGTCGTGCTTCCGGGAGCCGGTCACTATTCCTTCCTCGAAAGACCTGCTCAGTTCAGAGGCATATTGAGATCTTTCCTCGGCGCCGATAAGGCAGCCGCAGAGGACGGAGGTGAGATATGCTGATAAGAACACTGATCACAGCTATACTCGCCGCCGGAGCATTCTGGCTGACAATGAGATACAACATGCACATGTTCCAGCTCAACGTCTATATGAACGGAGAACAGAGAGCATGGATCAGAAAGAACTTCAGGCTCCAGTGGATACTTGTATTCGCAATGGGTCTTGGCATCGTGAGGATGCTTCTCACGCTGACCACAGCCGGCTCGGACGGCTGGCTCGCATGGGCAGCTGACATACTGGTGTGGCTGACTCTGGCGGTCATCATCCTGGTATACAGGGTCATGAAGGACATGAACCAGAAGAAAAAGCTCGTCTTCACCGCCAGGGTCAAGAGGATGGTAGCATGCATCATCATACTGTGCCTGATATTCCTTGCAGCGGTGTTCCTGATCGGAGGACTTGCTCCTGTAAGCGGGGCGCTTCTGCTGCTGACCGGATCGCAGCTCTGGATGCAGATGCTCGCCAGAACGGTCAATCAGCCGATCGAAAAGGCAGTCAACAACCACTATATCAATGACGCGAAGCGCATACTCAGGAGCAATCCGGATATTACCGTGATCGGCGTTACCGGAAGCTACGGAAAGACCAGCGTAAAGTTTTTCCTGCAGACACTCCTCCAGCAGAAATACAGCGTGCTCGTGACACCTGAGAGCTACAACACTCCGATGGGTGTCGTGATCACGATCAGAAAGCACATGAAGCCGTCCCACGAGATCTTCGTGTGCGAGATGGGAGCCAGGTATGTCGGAGAGATCAAAGAGATCTGCGACATCGTCCATCCGGACCACGGCATGATCACATCCATAGGTCCACAGCATCTTGATACTTTCGGCAGCATCGAAAATATCAAAAAGACAAAATTCGAGCTTGCAGACGCCCTTCCTGAGGGCGCGATGCTCTTCCTGAACGGCGATAATGAATACATCGCAGATTATCTGGAGCAGCGCGGCGGAGATGAGGGCGCATCAGCGAGCGGTCTTGCGGGAGCCAGAAAGACAGGCGGATACGGAAACGTTACGTTCTACTATTCGGAAGGCAGCGGAACGGGATATACCGCTTCAGATATCAGGGTATCCAATCTCGGAACCGAGTTCACGGTCACGGCTCCTGACGGAGAGAGCGAAAGATATCAGATGAAGCTGATCGGCGCTCACAATGTCATCAACGTAATGGGCGCGATAGCAGTTGCCAACAGATTCGGCATCGCCCTTAAGGATCTGAGGATACCTGTGAGAAGGCTCAGACCGGTCCGGCACAGGATGGAGATGAAAGAAAACGGCAATGTCACGATCATTGATGATGCGTTCAACTCGAATCCTATCGGATCGCGTGCCGCAGTAGAGACGCTTGCGCTCTTTGACGGAATGAGGATACTCATCACTCCGGGAATGGTAGAGCTCGGAGAAGATGAAGATGAATACAACAGGAAATTCGGAACATATGCGGCCGGATGCTGCGACTGGATCCTGCTGGTCGGAGCAAAACATACAGAACCTATCCGTGAAGGCATCCTGAGTGAAGGATTCCCTGAAAAGAACTGTCTTGTATTCGACAAGGTCGAGGATGCGATCAGTTTTGCATACAGGATCAAAGGACAGGAGCACAAATACATACTGCTCGAAAACGACCTTCCGGATAACTACTGATGTGCCTTGGAATGCTTCCTGACACAGATCTATACACAGGAGAGGACTCTCGATGAAGACAAGAGTAGCGATGATGTTCGGCGGCAAGACCGTTGAACACGAAGTATCGGTCATCTCAGGCATACAGGCTCTGATGGCTATGGATACTGAAAAATACGATGTTATACCCGTATACCTCACCAAAGAAAACGACATGTATATCGGCGAGGGCATAGGGAATATTTCATCCTACAAGGATATCCCGGCTTTGCTTGCAAAATCGCAGCGGGTCATCATGATCAGCGAAGGCGGCAGGGTTCTGCTTCAGCCATATCCGCTCAGAAGATGGGGAGCCAATAAGCCGCTGGAAGTGGATATCGTTTTCCCGGTCGTCCACGGGACCAATGTTGAAGACGGAGCTCTTCAGGGATATCTCAAGACCCTTGGAGTGCCTTTCGTCGGACCGGATGTCACGGCGAGCGCTGTCAGCATGGACAAGTTCATCACCAAGGCAGTGCTGAAGATGCACGGTATCCCTGTCCTCGATGCAGAGGTGTACACACTTTCTGACTATGAGGATATGGACACTCTTGTACCTGCAATCGAAGAACGTTTCGGGTATCCGGTCATCGTGAAACCGGTCAACCTCGGCTCCAGTGTCGGCATAAGCATCGCAAAGACAGGCGCGGAGCTTGTCAATTCGCTTGACGATGCTTTCAGATACGCGACCAGAGTCCTCGTCGAACATGCGATTGCTCATCTGAGAGAGATCAACTGCTCAGTACTCGGCGATGAGAACGATGCAATCGCCTCTGAATGCGAAGAACCGCTCCATACTGAAGATATCCTCAGTTATGAAGATAAGTACGTAAACAGCGGCGGGAAAGGCTCAAAAGGAGGCAGCAAAGGAGGCCAGGGAAGCAAGGGAGCCGGCATGGCCAATCTGGCAAGAAAGATACCTGCTGATCTGAGTCCTGAGGAAAGAGAGAATGTCAGAGATCTGGCAGTAAGATCCTTTAAAGCTCTCGGCTGCAACGGCGTATCGAGGATAGACTTCATGATCGATGAAGATACAGGCGAGCTGTATTTCAATGAGATCAATCCGATTCCGGGATCGCTGTCGTTCTATCTGTGGGAGCCTGCGGGAGTTCCTTATAAGGAGCTTCTCGACCGTATGATCCGGCTGGCTGTCAGAAGACAGAGACAGGAAGAGGCTGTCACATTCACATTCGATACTAATATTCTCAAAAATGCTAATCTTGGCGGAAAGCAGGGAAAGTAGAGGAGAGATAAAATGAAAAAGGTATTAGGCATCATCATTGCGGTGCTGGTGGGAGCCGCGCTGGCTGCAGGCGGGATGTACTATATGCATCTCAAGGCCCAGCCAAAAGTAGACGCAAAGGGTCTTATGGAAAGGCTCGAGGAGTCATCCGATCTTACTGTAGAAAAGAATTATTACACAGGAATAGCAAGATTCAGTGAGGGTTCTGTCCCTTTGATCAACAAAAACAGCTTCTCAATGAAGTATGAGGCTGAGATAGAAGCCGGTTTCAAACTTGAAGATGTTACGATCGATGTCACCGATGAAGCCGTAACTGTGACCGTGCCTAAGGCGGAGATCCTTTCGATCAACATCGATCCGGATTCGCTTGAGTTCTATGACAACAAGACCTCGATCTTTAAGACGGACCGCAAGGAAGCGACTAAGATGGCGCTTCAGGAGGCGCAGAAGGATGCAGAAGAGCATGCTGCAAGAAAAGGCCTGCTGGATGAAGCTGACAAGAGAGCCGCAGTCATATTCAAAGGGATCCTTGAAGGCGGCGTAGGAAACCGCGAGATCATCGTTGTACAGAAAGACTCAGATAAGCCGGCTTCCGAAGAAGGAACTGATGAGACCCAGGCTGCAGAAGACACAACGGCTGCTGCAGAGGGTGAAGGGGCAGAAGCTGACAGCGAATAATATCTGTTATGATCCATGAAAGATAATGCCGTAGACAATCTCCGCAGGAGAGACAGTTTCAAATACGCGATAGTAGCAGAGGGCGTTCTTATCGGTCTGATAACGGGCGCCCTTATTTCCGTGTTCAGACTTATGCTGATCGGAGCAGACCAGCTCAGAGACAGGATGACGGGATTTGCCCGCACAGGATGGCCCGCGCTGTTTCTGTGCGTCCTGGCTGTCATGGCCGCAGCAGTCATCATATCTCTGCTTCTGGCATGGGATCCGGATATAGCAGGCTCCGGAATACCTCAGGTCGAAGCTGAACTCAGAGGGCAGAAGGATATGTGCTGGTGGCGTGTTATCATTGCCAAAATGCTCGGCTGCGCCCTGGCTATAGGCGGCGGACTTGCTCTGGGCCGCGAGGGACCGAGCATACAGCTCGGCGCGATGGTCGGGAAAGGATTGTCGAGGACAAGTCATCGCCTGTTGACCGAGGAGAGACTTCTGCTCACATGCGGGGCAGGAGCTGGTCTTTCGGCTGCATTCGGAGCGCCGCTCGCGGGAGCGATTTTTTCGCTTGAGGAGCTTCACCGGAACTTCTCCGCTGAGGTGCTCCTGTCGACAATGGCGGCAAGCGCTGCAAGCGATTTTGTCGCAGCCAACATCTTCGGTCTGACTCCGGTCTTTGGTTTTGAGGCAGAGCACGGACTTCCTCTCAGGCTTTACTGGGCGGTAGTGATACTCGGGATCATCCTCGGATTCTTCGGCATACTCTACAACAAAACGATAGACTTTATGCAGGACTTTTTTGACAGGACAGGCAGGCTGTGCGCCAGTATCGCTGACCATATCCCGGGAGTTTCTGCTTTCAATCTGACAGACAGCAAGCTCAGCATCACCGGCGAGAAAGCGGCCAGGCTTGGAAGACTGATCGCGGTATTCATTTCTGCGTGTATCCTGATGGTACTGTATCCTGCGGCGCTGGGGAGCGGAAGCCCGCTGGTAGGACAGATCTGCAGGGGCGAATTCACTCTGGGAGCTCTTGCGGTGCTGCTCATCATAAAGTTTGTCTTCTCTACGGCAAGTTTCGGCTCGGGATCACCGGGAGGCATATTCCTGCCGCTCCTCGTACTCGGAGCTGTCACAGGCGGGCTTTTCACCAGAATCCTGGAAGCTGCGGGCTTTGACCAGAAATACATAACCGCAATGGTGGTCGTTGCGATGGCGGGATATTTCTCAGCGATAGTAAGAGCGCCGGTGACCGGAGTGATCCTTATCACCGAGATGACAGGAGATTTCACATGCCTGCTGCCGCTGGTACTCTCTTCGCTCATTGCCTATCTCATACCGGAGTATTTCGGCGTTGAACCGATCTATACACAGCTTCTGCACAGGAGCCGGAGAGCGGCCAGATCTCTTCCTACAAGAGAAACGACGGCCTATGGCAGAAGGGGCGGGGCTGATCTGAGGAGACCTCGCGCATTCGACGGCAGGAACAGACTGCTGATCAGGGACCGCAAGACGGTGATCGATGCCGAACTGCACATCGGCTCATATATGGACGGAAAGAGGGTCAGAGATTTCGGCCTTCCTATAGGCACACTTATAGTCTCTGTGCTCCGTGAAGGTACAGAGATCATACCGGACGGAAATACCATACTTCGCGGAGGAGATGAGCTGGAGATCCTTATGAGGGAAAGGGATATCGACGACGTCGAAGCTATCCTTGATGAAAGATGCAAAAGGGTGTCAGAGTGATCCGGACGATGCTGAAATGATCTGATACCCGGGAAAACAGGAGAAAAAATGTCAATACACATAGTGCTCGTAGAACCCGAGATACCGCCCAACACCGGTAATATTGCAAGAAGCTGCGCCGCGACGGACAGCGTTCTTCATCTTGTGAAGCCTCTCGGTTTCAGTCTGGATGAAAAAAGTCTCAGAAGGGCGGGTCTCGACTACTGGCCGCATGTCAGGCTTGAAGTCCACGAAAGCCTTGAAGAGTTTCTTGGAATTTATGGCGGAAGAAGAATGTGGCTTTCGACTACAAAAGGAGGCAAACTGTTTACTGACGCGGAGTTCCGCGATGAGGACATGATCCTTTTCGGAAAAGAGACAGCGGGTCTTCCGCGTGAATTCATTGAAAGCAGGAAAGAGCATGCGATCCGTATACCGATGAGCGAGAGTACAAGGCTTCGCTCATTCAACCTCTCCAACGCCGCCAATATAGTCCTGTTCGAAGCGCTGAGGCAGCTTGGCTTCCCCGGACTGAAATAAAAAAGGAAGCTCTTTGAGAGCTTCCCCGGCTGATAAACCGCAGTCTGTCTGCTATCTGTCCACATAAGGTCTGAGCCTTCTGGTCAGCAGGACAGCAAGTACGATCTTGGCAACATCTGGAATGATGTAAGGGATAACGCACCATCCGAGTGCTGTCATAAGACCTATCTCCCCGGTGTTTTTTGTATACACGCTCATAAACCATGAAGTACCGAAAGCATAGCATACGATGAGACCGGCAATCATGGATACAGCAAGGACTGTAACAGATTTCCCAAAAAGCCTTTCAGCAAGCCACATAAGCAGGGCTGAGAATATGAATCCTATAATGTAGCCGCCTGTAGGCCCGAGCAGATGGCCGATCCCCCCGGTAAATCCGGAGAAAACCGGAAGGCCGACAGCTCCGAGCAGGAGATATACCAGAACAGCAAGGCTGCCGCGCTTTCCGCCCAGCAGTCCGACACTCAGAAACACGCCGAATGTCTGAAGTGTGAAAGGGACAGTTGCAGGAATCGAGATCCAAGAGCATACTGCCATTACAGCTACGAACAGAGCTGTAAGAGCGATATCTTTTGTGCCGAGTCTGCTGCTTTTGTCTGTGATCATAACGTTACCTGTAGTTTTTTCATCCATAATCAATTTCCACCTTAACTTAAATCAATTTCCACCTTAACTTATTATTTGATTTCAGAAAGACCTCTTGCGGGTCTTTCCGATCATAGCCTGATACTGATCTCACCGCTTCCGAGCACTTCGTTTCGACCGTCAGCGTAAGTGACGATGAGTCTGCATTCGTCATCTATACCGGTTGCGACAGCATGCTCCGGTTCAGAGCCTGCCTTGAACACTTCGATTTCACGGCCTATGACAAAGCATCTCCTGCGATACTCATCAATATATCTACTCTTTTCACTGTGATCAGATGCCGGATCCATACCCCTGAGTTCCTGTATACAGTAGCTGTAGAATCTTGTGATAACCTCAGCTGCGAGCCGGTTGCGGCCACCGCTGCTCAGGACCGTATTGGACTCCGGATCGTCCGACGGACTGCTCTGAAGGGCACCTGCGATATCTTTGATATTCTCAGGAAAACCGTCTGATGGTTCATATACATTGATGCCTATGCCGACGACAGCATAGTCAAGTGTGCTGTCTTCAAGATTGAAGGACGCTTCTGTAAGTATCCCGCATACTTTACGGCTGTTGACATAGATGTCGTTTACCCACTTGATCTGAGCCGGTTTTCCGCAGACCGCTTCTATAGCCTCCGCAACAGCAACGGCAGCTATAGTGGTAAATCTCACAGCCATGTCCGCGCTTACTCCGAAAGGGCGAAGCAGGATGCTCATGTACAAGCCTGTATCCTCAGGAGAGAAAAAAGATCTTCCGCGTCTGCCGCGCCCCATGCTCTGTCTTCCCGCGACCGCGATAAGTCCGCCTCGTTCGCCTTCAGATGCTTTCTTAAGGCAGAAAGTATTAGTAGAATCAATTGTCTCAAATACTTCCAGCCTTATATGGTCCAGCGACAGCTTCCCGGGATGGGTTGGAAAAGCTCCGCAATCTAAATTCCGGCATGAATCATTCTCTGAAACGATTTTCTCCATGTACTGGCGGATGATTTCAGCAGAAAGGATGTCGCTGTCCTGTGAAAGACGGTAGCCTCTGTTGGTTACAGCATCTATCCTGCATCCTTCATCCCGCAGTCTCCTGACTGCTTTCCATACGGCTGTACGGGAAATGCCGAGCTCGGATGCGATCTCTTCGCCAGAGAAGAAGGTGCCTTTTCTGGACTCCAGCAGATGCAGGACTCTGTCACGCGAAGAACCCTGTTCAGTTTGTCTAACTCTTGCCATACATACTCCCCTTTTTTGTGTGACCGGTTACAGCATTATGATAACGCTTCACCGGGCGAATATCAACCAGTTTTATTGTAAAGGTTAACAATCAGTCTGGCTCTTTTTTTATTTTCGCGATCCGTGCCCCGGGTGTATAATTCACGAAAGGACAATCAGTACAGAAGGAGACAGAAACATGAAAATGCCTGAATTACTGGCGCCTGTCGGAGGAAAAGCACATCTGACTGCTGCAGTTAACAATGGGGCGGATGCGGTTTATATGGGAGGCATGGCATTCAATGCCAGGATCTTCGCTGATAATTTCAGAGATGATGAGCTGCCTGAAGCTGTCAGATACGCTCATATCAATGGTGTGAAAGTCTATATGACGCTCAACAC
>ONHU01000077.1 GCA_900317675.1 uncultured Eubacteriales bacterium | reverse complement strand
AAATAATATGTAGAAAACCAACTCCGATAATGATAGAATACTATGGCTTATATGCTGAACGGCTTTAGTTTGCGTCGAACAGACTGTAAGCCTGTGCGGGATCAGGCTGGGACATAATACGTTATGTCCGGACCTGATCCCACGCAAAATCTGCAGACGCGTCCGGGCTGTCCTGAGTAAACACAGGACTCCGGCCGCATGTAAATAGATTTTCGTGGGAGGATCATTAAATGAAAGAAAAAGAACAATTAAACACTGAACCGGAGGTTTCGGTTAATGAAAGACCGTACCTCGAGACAGCAGAGGCTGTTCTCAGTCGCATCGGATCTGCCGAAAACGGACTGAGTTCAGCTGAAGCAGCCAGAAGACTTGAGGCGAACGGACCGAATAAGCTGGTCGAAGCCAAAAAGAGAAGCAACATCCTCAGATTCTTCGATCAGATGAAGGATCCGATGATCATCATACTTCTCGTTGCTGCAGCGCTCTCTCTTATCACCTCGCTGTATGAGCATGAGAATCCGGCGGATGTATTCATCATTCTGTTCGTCGTAGTTCTCAATTCTGTTCTCGGAGTAGTGCAGGAGAGCAAAGCGGAAGAAGCCATCGAAGCTCTCAAGAAGATGACAGCTGCTAAGTCCAAAGTCCTCAGAGACGGAGAAATCATGACGGTGCAGTCCGATGAGCTTGTCACAGGCGATGTGATCATTCTGGAGGCAGGAGACAGCATCCCTGCAGACGGCAGGCTGATCGAGACCGCTTCGATGAAGGTCGAGGAGGCCGCGCTGACAGGAGAGTCAGTTCCGGTCGACAAGCAGTCTGAGGCGATCGGGATCGAAGCAGGCGCAAAAGACATCCCTCTCGCAGACAGAAAGAACATGATCTACATGGGCAGCACCGTTGTCTACGGAAGAGGCCGCGCAGTGCTGACAGGAACCGGCATGTCCACGGAGATGGGCAAGATCGCTGATGCCATCTCTCAGGCAGAAGAAGAACTCACCCCGCTCCAGATCAAGCTGGCGCAGCTTTCCAGGATCCTGACCAAAATGGTCATCGGGATCTGCATATTTATATTCGTTCTCGGAGTGTTCAGGGCAGGACACCTCAGCATGGATGTTATGATCGACACATTCATGCTGGCGATCTCACTGGCAGTAGCTGCTATTCCGGAAGGTCTGGTAGCGGTAGTCACCATAGTACTGTCGATCGGCGTGACCAAAATGTCGCACAGGAATGCGGTCATCAGAAGGCTCACTGCTGTAGAGACGCTCGGATGCGCCCAGATCATATGCTCTGACAAAACCGGAACACTCACTCAGAACAAGATGACTGTCGTCGACTACTTCTCAGAGGATCAGGACATCCTGGCCGCAGGTATGGCCCTCTGCTCAGACGCAGAGCTCAAGGTGACTGAATTCGGAGAAGAGGTAGTAGGAGAACCTACCGAGGCAGCTCTGGTCGCATACTCATCCGCTCAGAATCTGCCGAAGCCGGGACTCGTCAAACTGTTCCCTCGTATCGGCGAGGCTCCTTTTGACTCCGGCCGTAAGATGATGTCCACCGTTCACAGGAACACCGAGATGGACACCCCGGCGGACATGACAACAGAACTCGACAAGCTCTTTGCCAAGTCTGATTTCATCCAGTTCACAAAAGGTGCTCCGGATGTCGTTCTCAGACACTGCACATATATACTCACCGGTTCCGGTATTGTCCCTCTGACAGACGAGCTGATCGCAAAAGTCAGAAGAGAAAACGCCAGAATGGCCGGCAAGGCGCTCAGAGTGCTTTCACTGGCTGTCAGGGCGCATCACACCAGACCGGATGATTTCTCCGACAAAGCTCTCGAGCATGACCTCATTTTCGTAGGTCTTGTCGGAATGATCGACCCGATCAGACCTGAGGTAAAGGATGCTGTCGCAGAATGCCGCCAGGCAGGCATCAGGCCGATCATGATCACAGGCGACCAGCTTGACACAGCTGTCGCGATCGGTAAAGACCTCGGCATCATCGACAGCGCTGACGACGCAGTGCTCGGCGCGGCTCTCGATGACATGACTGACGAAGAGCTCCTGAACAAAGTCGGAACATACTCCGTATACGCGAGAGTACAGCCTGAACACAAAGTAAGGATCGTCAAGGCATGGCGCGCGCACAACATGGTCACGGCAATGACCGGCGACGGAGTAAACGATGCTCCTGCGATCAAGTCGGCTGACATCGGTATCGGCATGGGAATCACAGGTACGGACGTTACCAAGAACGTAGCTGACATGATCCTTGCCGACGACAACTTTGCAACGATCGTATCGGCCGTAGAAGAGGGGCGCAGGATATACGCCAATATCCGCAAGGCCATACAGTTCCTCCTCGCTACCAATGTCAGCGAGGTCCTTTCGATCCTCATAGCTACGATGATGAGCTTCACCATCCTGAAGCCTGCGCATCTGCTGTGGATCAACCTGATCACAGATTCGCTTCCGGCCCTTGCCCTCGGACTTGAGGACGCGGAAGGCGATTCGATGAAACAGAAGCCGAGAAGCGCGCGCGAAGGCGTTTTTGCCGGCGGAATGGACAGAGATATCATCTATCAGGGAGCGGTAACGACAATGCTCGTCCTTGCAGCTTACTTTATCGGCGAGTATATGGAGACCGGCCAGTGGCATATTGTCGCAAGCAATGACGGTATCACGATGGCATTCCTGACGATGTCGATGTGTGAGATATTCCATTCATTCAATATGAGATCAAGAAGAAGATCCATTTTCAGCCTCTCGAAACAGAACTGGTGGCTGTGGGGTTCAGGTCTGGCCGCACTCATTCTGACATCCGTTGTCATTGAGGTTCCTTGGCTGGCTGCCCTGTTTGAGTTTGAGACAATCAGCCTGAAGGAGTACGGAGTCGCAATGGGACTTGCCTTCCTGATCATACCTATCGTTGAAACAGTAAAACTCTTCCAGCGTATGATCGCTGCAAAGAATGGAGAAGAACTCAGAAATTGAAAGAAAACAGATCAGTAGAAGAAAAAGAAAAAGAAAAACTGTCGCATCCTGCGGAAAATAATCAGGCGGAAAGCAGCAGTACGATGAAACGTGATTCGGACCGTCTCGGTACAGAGCCGGTCCATCCGCTCCTTCTGAAGATGTCGGCGCCTCTTGCGGTGTCCATGTTTGTCATGGCGCTTTATAATGTAGTGGACTCGATCTATCTGGGACACTACAGCACCGACGCTCTTACGGCAGTATCGTACTGTTTCCCGTTCCAGAACCTCAACGTTGCTTTCGGAATAGGAACGGCTGTCGGAATGAGCGCTCTGCTTTCGAGATATCTCGGCGCGAAGCAGTATGACAAGGCTGACAAGGTAGCTCATAACGGATTCATCCTGGCATGCATCAACTACATTATCTTCTTTACTATAGGATGCTTTGCCGGACCGATCTTCCACCTGATGACATCGGAGAATACCAATGCCCAGATCATAGCTGACGGTACGATATACCTCAGGATCACTCAGTGGCTGTCGATCGCTCCGATGATCCAGTCGATGTTCGAAAGACTCCTTCAGGGAACGGGCAAGACGAATTTCATCTTCTATATGCAGATAACCGGTACGCTGTTCAACGCCATAGTCGACCCGATCCTGATCTTCGGCTTCTTCGGCCTGCCGGCGATGGGGGCAAAAGGAGCCGCTCTCGCTACGGTCTTCGGACAGATCCTCGGCTGCATACTCGGCTTCACATTCAACAGAAAGTACAACAAAGAAGTCGCGCTTTCGATCCGCAAACTCCGTCCGCACTGGCAGACTATGAAGGATATCTACCGCATAGGTATCCCTTCGATCGTCCTGCAGTCGGTCGGCGCTGTAATGAACTTCAGCATCAACAGGATCCTGGCAAGCTTCTCTGATCTCGCTGTTACTACATTCGGCGTATATTTCAAGCTTCAGAGCTTTGCGTTTATGCCTCTCTTCGGCATGAACAATGCTTCTGTACCGATCATTGCCTACAACTACGGCGCGGACAGAAAGGACAGGCTCGAAAAGGCGATGAGTATCGGTGTCAGATACGGCATCAGCATCATGTCGGTTGCAACCGTGCTGTTCTGGATCTTCCCGGAGCAGCTGATGGCTCTTTTCAGCGCTCCGCCTGAAATGGTCGCTATGGGAGTCGTGGCTCTGCACATCATGTCGCTCAACTTCCCGTTCGCGGGCTATGCGATCATGAGAGGCGCAGCATTCCAGGCACTTGGCAAAAGTGTATACAGCATGAACATATCACTCGTCAGACAGCTTTTTATCATCATTCCGTGCGCCTATCTTTTCGCTAAGATCGGCGGAGTCAACATGGTGTGGTGGGCATTCCCTGTAGCTGAAGTCGCAGGTATGAGCATGTCTGTAATGTATACAAGACGCATACGCAGGGACATTCTCAGCAAAATGACGCCAAGATAGTGCATGACATTTGCATCCGCAAGTATTACAATATACGAGATACATACAAAAGCATAAAAATTCCAGACGACCCCTGCCTCGCGGTTATCATAGGCAGGAAGCAAAGAAAGGATATTGAGATGGCTAAGAACAAAACGAAAATAATGCTGACAGGCGACCGTCCGACCGGCAGACTGCATATAGGACATTATGTAGGATCCCTGAGACAGAGAGTAGAGATCCAGAACAGCGGAGAATACGACGAAGTGTTCGTAATGATCGCTGACGCTCAGGCTCTCACAGACAATTTTGACAATCCTGACAAGGTAAGGGAAAGCGTAATGCAGGTCGCTATGGATTATCTTTCTGTAGGACTCGAGCCGGGCAAGACTCACATGTTCATCCAGTCTGAGATACCTCAGCTGCATGAGCTTACTGTCTACTATATGAACCTTGTGACAGTTTCAAGAGTACAGAGAAACCCGACAGTAAAATCCGAGATCAAGATGAGAGGCTTCGAGGGCGAGAGCGTTCCTGTAGGCTTTTTCACATATCCGATCAGCCAGGCAAGCGATATCACCGCATTCAAGGCAACGATCGTTCCTGTAGGAGAAGACCAGGAGCCGATGCTCGAGCAGTGCAGAGAGATCGTCAGAAGCTTCAACCGCCTGTACAACTGTGATGTGCTCGTAGAGCCTGAGATCTATCTGCCTCCGAACGAAGCCTGCCTCAGACTCCCTGGGACAGACGGCCAGGCCAAGATGTCCAAGTCGCTCGGCAACACGATCTACCTTTCCGACGATGAAGCGACTCTGAAGAAAAAGGTCATGTCCATGTTCACAGACCCGGGACATCTCAGGATCGAAGATCCGGGCAAGATCGAAGGCAACACGGTGTTCACATATCTGGATGCTTTCTGCCAGCCTGATTCGTTCGAGAAATACCTTCCAGAGTACAAGGATCTCGACGAACTCAAGGCACATTATCAGAGAGGCGGCCTCGGCGATGTCAAGGTCAAGAAGTTCCTCTTCGCTGTCCTCAACGATTTCCTGACTCCGATCAGAGAGAAGAGAGCATACTATGAAGCTCACCCTGAGGAAGTCATTGCGGCTCTGACTGAAGGAACGGCTGCTGCAAGAGCCAAAGCGGAGCAGACCCTCGCAGAAGTCAAGCATGCGATGAAGATCGATTACTTCGAAAGCTGGGCAGAAGAATACAAGTAAAAAATCAGCTCCCTGCATGACAGGAAGCGATTCTGAAGAGAGATCGGCCGGAGACATTTTGTCTCCGGTTGTTTTTTAGAAGATTCTTCACAGTATCTACGAATTTTGGGTACAGGCAGATGCTACAATTCTTTTGTGCGTCAGTATACTTTCTGACGATTTACAGGAGAGTGTATGATCAGAAGAGTAGTAGGTATACATTTCAGTCCGGCGGGCGGGACCGCTGATATGACAGACAGGCTGACGGATCAGCTTGCTGACATCTTCAGGAACTGCAGCCCTGAAATGATCACAACTGAAACATATGAACTGCTCAGACTGGGAGATGAGGCCGTGGACTTTGATGATGAGACGGTCGCTGTCATCGGCATGCCTGTTTATGTGGGAAAAGTCCCGCTCCCGGCACTCAACGCGCTGAAGAAGATCCGCGCCAACGGCAGTGTAGCTGTTGCTGTCGTTTCATACGGAGCCAGGACCTACGGCAACGCGCTCTATGAACTCCAGCATCATGCAGAGGAGCAGGGGTTCAAGGTCATAGGCGCCGGGGCGTTTTCCGTGAAATACAAAAGGCATGGTCTCAGGTCGGTTCCCGGGGAATACAGCGGTGACAGAGAGTCTGTCGAGCAGTTCGGAAAAGCTGCTGCTGCCAAGATCCGGAGGCTCGGAGGCTGTGAGATCGAAGGTCTCAGGATAAAACCTGCTCCGCTCGAAGTTGCAGGCAGGCTCCCGATCCACAAGATCAGCAGGATCTCGCCGAGGGCTGCCGCTGCCGCCCAGGTCATGCTCGAAAGAATCGCAGTCAGGCACAGAGAATCCGAGTGGTTCCTCTAGGAACTGCTTGCGTTCTGCTTCCGTTCCGGAAGGAAGGCTTCACATCAATTCACAGGATATTCAGGCGGTCCGTTTCCGGACCGCTTTTACGTTGCATGAATCATAAGCTGCGATGCATTGACCGATGTTTCTGATTGCCGGTCCTGAACGGGCCGCGCGATCCCATACAAAGGACCGGATTCCATACAAGATGAAATAATGTATACAATGTTTGTAAATATTAGCTGTCTTTCGCTTATCCGGAACTAAAAAACGGCGCTTCTGGCCAACGTAAAATCCCTGAAAAGAAGAGACTCAAGCTGAGAAGACGATAATAACGCCGGATCCGATACAAATATTGACATGGGATGCTCTGCAATGTAGAATACATGTATACATTTTATCTTGATTATGAGGACACAGAGATGGAAAACAAAGACAGATTTGAAACAGAAGATAAGAATCTCTTTAAAAAAGATCCTGAAACTTCCAGCGCTGATCTTGACAGCGTAGGAGGCGGTCCGCTATGAGGTCCAGGATATTCCGGATCCTAATCTGTTCAGAGAATTCTATGAATATACAGAGATCCCTAAGATCGGATTCAACTTCAGGACAAGCCCGTATGATATGCCGGATCAGATCCTGATCACAGATTCGACGTTCCGCGACGGACAGCAGTCAAGGGAGCCTTATACAACACAGCAGATCAGGGATATTTTCAAGCTGCTTTCCAGACTCTCAGGACCGAACGGAATCATCAGACAGACTGAATTCTTTACATACAGCGACCGGGACAAGGCCGCGATCAGAGCCTGCCAGGACCTCGGACTTGAGTTCCCTCAGATCACGACCTGGATCAGAGCCAAGAAGGAAGACTTCCAGATCGTAAAGGACATGGGGGTCAAGGAGACAGGAATACTCACAAGCTGCTCTGACTACCACATCTTCTACAAGCTCGGAATGACCAGGCAGCAGGCTCTCGACCACTATCTGTCAGTCGTATATGACGCTTTCGAGGCAGGCATCAAGCCGAGATGCCACCTGGAAGATGTTACGAGAGCGGATTTCTACGGTTTTGTCGTACCTTTCGTAAGAGCCGTCCAGGACATGGCTCGCCAGGCAGGCATGTCAGCCAAAATCAGGGTCTGCGATACGATGGGCTTCGGCGTACCGTATCCGGGCGCTACTATGCCTAGGTCTGTCGCAGGTATCATTTACGGACTCAAGCAGTACGCAGAGGTGCCAAGCGAAGATCTCGAGTGGCACGGACACAACGACTTCTACAAAGCGGTGACAAATGCCGCTACAGCATGGCTGTACGGATGCGGAGCAGTCAACTGCACTCTCTTCGGAATAGGAGAGAGGACAGGAAACATCCCTGTCGAGGCAATGGTATTCGAATACGCTCAGCTCAAGGGAACACTGGACGGAATGGATACAACTGCTATCACGGATCTTGCAAGATACTATGAGAGCCAGATCGGCTACACACTTCCTGCTCAGACACCGTTTGCCGGAGCAAACTTCAATGTGACAAGAGCCGGGATCCACGCAGACGGACTTCTCAAAAACGAAGAGATCTACAATATCTTCGACACCGGCAAGTTCCTGAACAGGCCGCCGCTTGTCAATATCAACCAGAACTCCGGCGCTGCAGGCGTCGCTCACTGGCTCAACGCAAGCTACGGACTAAAGGGGGACAAGCAGGTCGACAAACACAGCCCGGTCGTAAAGTACATCAAAGACTGGATCGACAGCGAATATGCCAGCGGCCGTGTTGCTGAGATCGGAGCATCGGAGATCTACAGCAAAGTCAACGAATACACCCAGCAGTAACTGCCGAACAATACTGTAAACAAAAAGTGACTGCACACGGCGTGCAGTCGCTTTTCTTTTCGTCCGGTTGGCTTTTATGCTCCGAGTTTCTTCTCGAGACGTTCGCGGATAGCCGCGATGAAGTCTTTTGTATTTACGGATCTTACTTCCATGCCGTCGACCAGACCGACGAGGTCCTTTGTCATGATGCCGTCATTGAGTGTGTCGATGCATGCTTCTTCGAGCTTGTCGCCGAAGCACTGCAGATCCTCCAGACCGTCGAGCTCGCCGCGCTTTCTCAGAGCGCCGCTCCACGCGAAGATGGTTGCCATAGGGTTGGTCGAAGTCTCCTCGCCGTTGAGGTACTTGTAGTAGTGGCGGGTGACAGTTCCGTGAGCAGCTTCATATTCGAAATTGCCGTCAGGGCTGCAGAGCACGGAGGTCATCATAGCCAGTGAGCCAAAAGCAGTGGAGACCATGTCACTCATGACGTCTCCGTCATAATTCTTGAGGGCCCAGATGAAGCCGCCTTCGCTTCTGATGACACGCGCGATCGCGTCGTCGATCAGTGTGTAGAAGTATGTGAGACCGAGCTCTTCGAATTTTTCCTTGTAGCATTCGTCATAGACTTCCTGGAAGACATCCCTGAAGCGCATGTCATATTTCTTGGAGATCGTGTCCTTTGCCGAGAACCAGAGATCCTGACGTGTGTCGATCGCGTATTTGAAACATGAGTGAGCAAAAGAGGTGATGGAGCTGTCTTTGTTGTAGATGCTCTGGAGGATGCCCGGGCACTCGAAGTCATATACAGTCTCGCGGTATTCAGCGCCGTTGTCGCCGGTGAATACCAGCTCTGCCTTGCCGGTCTCCGGCACGCGGTATTCAGTTCCCTTGTACAGGTCGCCGTATGCGTGACGGGCAACAGTGATAGGCTTTTTCCAGTTGCGGACGACAGGCTTGATGCTGTCAATGGTGATAGGAGCGCGGAAAACCGTTCCGTCGAGGATCGCGCGGATGGTGCCGTTCGGGCTCTTCCACATCTCATGCAGGTTATACTCTGTCATGCGCTGGGCATTAGGTGTGATCGTAGCGCACTTTACGCCTACGCCGTATTTCTTGATCGCATTGCCGGCGTCTTTTGTGATCTGGTCACCGGTCTCGTCGCGGACAGGAAGTCCGAGGTCATAATACTCTGCTTTGAGATCGACAAACGGAAGGATCAGTTCATCCTTGATCATCTTCCACAGTATCCTTGTCATTTCATCCCCGTCCATCTCGACGATAGGGGTAGTCATTCTGATCTTATTCATTTGCTCTCCTTTTACTGTTTTTCTTCTTGTAGACCGCAGGCTGATCGATTTCCTTGATCTGCCTTACTACATCTATGATCGTGCCGTCGCGGGCTTCGATGATTCCTACAACTCTGTCTTCGAATTCAACTTTCTGCGGCTCGCCTACGATAGAATACGCGATATCGCGGAGCTCTTCGATCGTCCGGAGGGGAACGCAGTCGGCCGCTCTCAGAGCCTCGAGGATGTCCTGTCTTGCAGGGTTGACAGCGACGCCGTAATCAGTAACGACTACGTCGATGCTCTCGCCCGGTGTAGTTACAGTCGTGACCTCGCTGCAGATCGCAGGGATCCTGCCCTGCAGAAGAGGGCAGATGACGATCGCGCATTTTGCCCCCTGAGCCGTGTCAGGGTGTCCGCCCTGGGCTCCGGTGATCATGCCGTCTGATCCGACGACAACATTGCAGTTAAAATGCACATCTACTTCGAGTGATGCAAGCACTACATAATCAAGCTTGTTTACGACCGCTCCTTTGTTGAGCGGGTTGGCATACACACCGGCAGGGATCCTGTGGTGGTTGACATTCTTGAGGTTGTTCACCGCGTCAAGGTCGAAGTCCTGGACATCGAGCATGACTCTTGCCATGCCGTCATCGAGGAGCTGGCACATTGCCTTGGTCAGACCGCCGACGCCAAAACCCATGTGGATATCGCGCGCTCTCATGATCTCGGCGAGATACTGGGTGGAAGCGATAGAAGCTCCGCCGACTCCCGTCTGGTAAGAGAAACCGTCTTTGAACCATGGCGTGTTGACAACTACATCTGTGCAGTACTGCGCCATGAGAAGCTTTCTCTGGTCTGTGGTAGGCTTGGCTGCTCCGGAAGCGATCTTGGACGGAACACCGATCTCATCAACGACACATACATAGTCGACTTTTGTCTGGGATATATGCGCCGGGAAATTCGGATACGGCACCAGGCAGTCTGTGATGGCTACGCAGTGATCCGCGTGATTTCCGTCTACAATAGCGTAGCTGAGTACACCGCAGTCAGCCTTTCCGCCGATACCTCTGAGGTTTCCGTAGTCATCGGAGGTCGGGGCGCCGATAAAAGCGATGTCAACGTGAGCCTCTCCTGTCGTGAGGGCCCTGACTCTGCCGCCGTGGGATCTCATGATCGCCAGGCCTTTCAGCTTTCCTTTTGAGATCGCTTCGCCGATCCTGCCTCTGACACCGGAGGACTCGATCCTGGTGATCGTCCCGTCTTCGATCATCGGTACGAGAGGATCGTGGGCTTTGCCCAAAGACGTAGCGCATATGGTGATATCCTTGAAACCCATCTCATGGATCTCTTTCATGACCATATTCACAATGAGATCGCCGTCTCTGAAGTGATGGTGGAAGGAGACTGTCATTCCGTCATGAGCTTCGCATTTTATGAGAGCCTCCCTTATATTGGCTACCAGCTTGGATTTCTGGTTATTCATGACCGGACGGATCGTAGGCCCTATCTTGGTGACAGGCTTGTCATCCAGATAGAAATTGCCCTGGAAAGGTTCCTGACCTGTAAGCTCGAGTATCTCGTCCGGGATGTCTCTTCCTACTGCATTGATCATATTACAAATCCCCCTTATACACACCGGAAGCCTTGGCAAGCGCGATGGTTCTCTTGGCGCCGTCGTAGAAAGCGATGTCTATCATCTTTCCGTCTACGGTGAATACGCCGATGCCCTTGGCTTTCTTATCATCGATTTCCTTGATGACCTTTTCAGCGAATATGATTTCTTTTGGCTTAGGGGTGAATACCTCATGGACGACAGGGATCTGACGCGGATTGATGATGGACTTGCCGTCAAAACCCATGGAGTGTATGACTTCGACTTCCCGTCTGAAGCCTTCCATGTCATCCAGATTGGTCCAGACTGTATCGAAGCACTGGATCTTGGCTGCTCTTGCTGCGATGATCATGTGCTGCCTTGCACCCATGAATTCGACTCCTGTGCCGGAGATGGATATCTGCAGGTCTCTTGAATAGTCTCCGCCTGAAAGGGCGATCCCGAAGAGTCTCTCAGATGAGTCACAGATGCTCATGGCATTGATGACTCCTCTTGCGGATTCCAGAGCGGCCATGATCAGCACGCTTCCGACAGGTCTCCTGAACTCTCTTTCTGCTTCCGCAATCGCATACTCGACGGTACGCACATCGTCAGCAGTCTCTGTCTTAGGGATACGGATCGAATCGCAGCCTCCCGCGACCGCGCATCTGACATCCTCTCTCCACAGATCTGTGTCGAGCCCGTTGATACGCACGACTCTCTCGACGCCTCTGTAGTCGATTTCCTGAAGCGCGTGATACAGCGAATAACGGGCAGCGTCTTTTTCTCTTTCGGCGACAGCATCTTCAAGATCGAGCATGATCGAATCCGGTTTATAGATATAAGGATCTTTGATCAGGCCCGGTTTCTGACAGTTCAGAAACATCATTGTACGCCTGAGGCGGTATTTATCAGGGTTGCTCATCTTATGACACCTCCCCAGCTGATCCTGCCTTCGTGCTCGGCAGCGCGCATAGCGGCGCATTCCACTCTGGCCTTGATGGTGCAGTCAAGTGCTCCCTTGTCAACGATGCTGACTCTGGCATTCTTCACATCCAGACGGTCAAGAGTTTCGGCCGCTACTTCCATTATCCTTTTTCCGTACTGCCTGATCACAGCGCTTTCGAGATCTATCTCCAGACCGCGCTGAGCCGGCTCGACAGTTACCAGACAGTCGCTGCTTTCCAGTGTGCCGGCAACTGCAGTTTTGATGATTTCCATAACGATCCCTCCGGGTTATTATCTGTTCTGTGCAGCGTAGTAATTCATCAGACAGCCTTCGAGGATGATCGATTTTTCATCCTCTGTAAGCCCCTTGACATAAAGTGTCAGGCTGCTGACCGATCCGTCCCTGCGGATGACCTTTGCCGGGAACTCTTCCTGCCCGCTTTCGATCGCGGCCCGGATGCCCGGAACAAATACGAAATCTCCGTCCTCATATGGGAATGGCGTTCCTTCGTCAAGCGTGAATGGAAGGATGCCCCAGTTGATGCAGTTGCTGCGGTACCTCTTGGTCGCAAATTCATAGCAGATATTGGCAAAACCGCCGAGTACCTTCTGGCAGGAAGCCGCCTGCTCACGGGCTGATCCGTCACCCGGCTTGTTGGCAAAGACGCATGAGCCGAACTGTGTGTCAGCCAAAAGCTTATCCGGATCTCCGACAGCGCTGAGAGCCCTGACCATTTTTTCAGGTTTCCGGCCCGCTCTGCGTGCAGCTTCGTCTGCGGAAACGGCTTTGGAACAGGGTTGCTCCTGTATGAGCTGGTCTCGCCCGAAGGGATGAGCTCATCTGTCGTTGTGACAGGATCTCTGATGACAGCCGCAAGCTCGAGAAGCATGTTATCTGCGAGCGGGTACATCTTAGGCCAGTCTGTGATGTTAGGTCCCAGGATGAGTTCGACATCAGGATCTGCCTTGCCGAATCCGTAGTAGCAGCGGTTGCGGTAAACTTCGTTGTCGAAATTATAAGGTACGTGTTCAGTTGTGTAGTCTATGTCTGTGGCAGCTGTTATGTATCCGCCGTTTTTCGCTGTTGCGGCTATGGATCTTGAATCCATAAGAGCTACAGCGCTGATCTGTCCTTCACCCGGCTTGGAGCCTTCTCTGTTAGGGAAGTTCCTTGTTGTGTGGCGAAGCGAAAGACCGTTGTTGGCCGGCACATCGCCTGCGCCGAAGCATGGCCCGCAGAATGACGGCTTGATCACTGCGCCGGCTTCAAGCAGAGCCTCTGTCTTGCCTGAGCGAGTCAGAGCGAGGCTCGTCGGAACGCTTGTCGGATATACCGAAAGCGAGAAATATCCGTTTCCGGTGCTTCCGCCGGCGAGAATATCCGCAGCCTCAACGATGTTGTCGAAGATTCCTCCCGAGCAGCCTGCGATGATCCCCTGATCAGCAAGAACTCCTTCTGAACTTACCTTGGAGCGCAGATCGAGGTGCGCCTTAGGGAATTTCTTAGCTGCTTCAGCTTCCACTCCCGCAAGGATCTCG
>ONHU01000029.1 GCA_900317675.1 uncultured Eubacteriales bacterium | reverse complement strand
TGGATGCCAGAAGCATACGGAATTACAGAAAATACTACAAAGAAAAGGACGGGGAGTGATGATTCATCCCCGTCCTTATTAACATCTATCAGAATCTGCCGTTCAGCAGACCGGCCGGCGCATCTGCAGGATGCGTCACTTAGCTTCTGAAGCGACTTCCTTAAGAAGTCTCCTGCTGACGATCGCCCTTCTGAGCGGTATGAGTTTGCTGTATGCAAAATATACAGGTCTGTTGGTGATATAGTTGAATTCGCCGATGAATTCCGTATATTCACCGCCCCAGCGCTTCTTGAATTCATGGAGCCCGTCAAGCTGTGCATCAACGCCCGGCTTTCCTACTGTACCGAACGCATCAAGGAACTCAGCGCCCCGGCTGCAGGCGATCTCTACGCAGTGATCAAACATGGCGTAATTGCTGTAGAATTTACCGTACTCCATATCGTTACCGGCATAAAGCGTCCACACCTTGCCGCCATATGAAACGAGCAGCTGTGCTGATGCTGTGACCACCTCCTGCGGCTTGTCTTTCAGCATCCCGAGCTGGCGCGATACAGCTCCCAGCCTCTCGTCGATAGTCCTGAGCCTTCCCTCGGTCTTTTTGTTTCTGACTGCATCCGGCGCCTCGAGCTCTGATTTTTCCGCTTCAAGCTCCTGCTGCTCCTGTGTGAGCCTGCTTACAAGCGCCGGGATATCTATCTTAGCGAAATACAGTCCCGCCATATCCTCTTTGCTCAGGATATCGTAGAATCTCTGATAATAGTCGGAATAGTGCGAAAAGAACCCCTGCCTCTGCTCTGTAATCGTCATGAGTCTCACGAACTCTCCGATATCTTCCCTGCCGCCCTCGACGATCTCAACACCGTCTGAAGCAGCCTGACGAAGCCTGCGCTTTACGATTTTGTCATAACCCTTGCGGACGTCTTCAAGGTCCCTGTCAGTCCTGATCCTGAATGTGTACCGCGGCTGCTCGCTGTCAAAGAAATAAGTCAGCGGCAGATGCTCATACCCCTGTCTTTTGAGTTCAAGGACCAGAGCTTCATTGTTTTCCCCCGGTACAGGTCTGCCGTTGTCATCGATCACATGGTATCTGATATCCGGATCAATCTTAAAAAAGATTGCCTTATGTCTGCGGCAGAAGTCTTTTACTGCCTCAGTC
This sequence comes from uncultured Eubacteriales bacterium, assembly GCA_900317675.1. Classification (GTDB taxonomy): domain Bacteria; phylum Bacillota; class Clostridia; order Peptostreptococcales; family Anaerovoracaceae; genus Crickella. The sequence goes on along the minus strand of ONHU01000029.1, from coordinate 18,652 downwards.
ATAAATCTCAGGAGCTCCGTATCGCTCCAGTCCATCGTAAACCCTCTCGGAATATAACAGTATGAATAACCGGCAACGAGCTTCTTCCGGAGTATCAGTGCCGTCGCGACGATCTCTCCGTCCTTCCTGACGCCTGTATAGTAAGGGATCCAGTTGCCTGAACCTGACACCTCACCCCATGCATACGAACCGAGGAAATGTGTCTTGATGCCCTTTTTATCTCTGAGCGAACCGAAATCTTTCCTGCTCAGGTTTTCTTCAAAAACAAAACCACTCATATGAATAACCCTCCGGGATCCTTTATTTCATGTATTCGATCACTACATCTGCATCAGACGGAGTATCGATATACTCGATCCCTCGTTTCTCTCTTGTCTCGCGGCCCTTTCCCGGAAGGAAGAGAATCGTATCGTCATCCATGAGAGTTATGGCTTTTTTGATAGCCTCTACTCTGTCGGTGATGATCTCGAACTTTCCGCCTGCGGCAGCCACGAACTCTCCGATCTCACGGCAGATCTTGTTGACGTCTTCCTCGCCGTAATCTTCTTCTGTAACGATTGTATAGGTGCAGTTCCTTCCTGCGATCGTACCAAGCTCTTCGCGTCTTGCAAATGCTTTTCCACCCGGGCATCCGAATACGATCATCATTTTCTTGCCCGGAAATTCATCTCTGATCGTCTCGAAGAATTTCTCATAGCTCAGCTTGTTGTGCGCGTAGTCGACGATCGCGATACGCTTTCCGTCTTCACTGTAGAACACTTCCATCCTGCCCGGAGAGATTGCCTTGGCCAGACCTGACTTCATATATCTGACAGGAACTCCTGCAAGAGCCGTAAGTGCTACAGCTGCAAGCGCGTTTTCAACGTTGATCGTGCCGAATGTTCCGAGCGTGAATACTTCGTCAAAATCCTCTGTCCCTTCGACATCTCTCAGACGTATGTTCAGGCTTACCTTTCCTTCGTCAGACACTACATTATAGGCGTAAACATTGGCGCTGCTGTCCTTCTGGCTGAAAGTAATAACATACGGGCAGTCAGCGGAAGCTTTGCGTATCCTCTCCTGCTCTTCACAGTCAAGATTGATGCACGCCTTGCGGCAGTGCGCAAACAGTCTGAGTTTCGATTCAAGATAGTCATCAAAGTCCGGATGCTCGATCGCGCTGATATGATCTGATCCGATGTTGAGAAAAGCCCCTGCATCAAACATGATGCCGTCGACCCTGTCATATTTGAGAGCCTGACTGGAGACCTCCATGGTCATATACTTTATTCCGCTATTGAGCGCGTTGTTCATGTGCTGATAGAGCTCCATGATTTCAGGTGTAGTCAGGTGTGACTCTTCCTCGATGACACCGTCATAGTTGTCTATGCCTGAACAGATTGCTGTACGCTTTCCTCCCTCTGCAGCCATATAGTCATCAAGGATATAGCGGACAAAATAAGCTGTGGTTGATTTGCCTTTTGTGCCGGTAACACCTATCATGCACAGCTCGTCAGATAATCTGCCGTAGAAAGTCTCTGCGATCACCGGCATCGCCTTCCTGATGTCACTGACTGTGATACCGATGCATCCCGGCCTTTTTTCAAAGCTGCTTTCCTGTGCATCAGTTATGCTGCATGTCAGACCGTCTTTTCCTTTCGGATCTTCTCTGACATAGCAGACTGCTCCGGCGTTAACCGCGTCTTCAAGATACTTTTCTCTGAAATGCGCGCCCTTGCATACGAAGAGGGATCCTTTTGCGGCCTCGCGTGAATTGTAAGTTACTCCGGTAACCTCTCTGTCAGCTTTTGCGATCTTTTCAGGATCCGACACATATGAAATCACGGAAGAACATGCAGACTCTCCGTCTACTGATGTCAGGATGCCTGCTAACCCCAGGGCATCGATAAAGTCGATTACTTTTATGCTTTCTGTTCTGATACTCATAGCTTACCTCTGCTTTTGTAAGAAAAAATCTGCTGTCTCAGAATGATCTATCCTGATATAATGCCTCTTTCTCTCATGCTTACATATCTGTCCTGTCCGACCACAATATGGTCGAGCAGCCTGATTCCTACTATTCCGGCAGCCTTGATCAGTCTTTCCGTAACTGCTATATCCTCGCTGCTGGGCTCAGGATCTCCGCTTGGATGATTATGCGCTACTATGACTGCCGCAGCTCCGCTCCTGACCGCAGGTCTGAAGACCTCTCTCGGATGCACCGGCGCTGAATCAAGGCAGCCGATAGAAATGATCTGTTTTGACTCGATCTGCATCCTGGTATTGAGATGCAGCGATACTAACAGTTCTCTTTTTTCGTTCATCATGTCCTGCCGCAGGAGTTCATAGACATCCTGCGCGGTTGCCGGGCTCGAAGCTTTCTCTGCAACACTTCCGTTCAGCATCCGTCTTGCAAGCTCCATCGAGGCGGCGATCGAGCAGGCTTTCGCAGTCCCGATCCCGCTGATATTCATAAGCTCACGGACGTCTGCCGCAGCGAAGTTACCGGTATCGGATACTGTCACTGCGATCACTTCTTCTGCCAGCTGCAGAGCAGACTGCTTTTCTGTTCCGGTCCTTATGATCAGAGCAAGAAGCTCTGTATTGCTGAGCGCGCCCGGACCGGCAAATAATAGTTTTTCCTGTGGGCGTTCACACTCAGGCATCGATTTTATCTGCATTTTTTCCCTTTCCGGGAACCACACATCATTATAATAGCATATTTCAGGCCCCGCTCACTGAAGCGAGGCCTGAATAATGTGTGTGTTATTGATGCAGTTTTTCTGAATACGCACAGTTCTGTGCGGAAGCATGCTGCCTAACTTTCAGCAGGCACTGCCCCAGTCTTTTCCGTAATGATCGAAGAGACCTTCTGCACGACTTCTTCCATATTGAGATCAGATGTGTCGAGGAACTCAGCATCTTCAGCCTGTCTCAGCGGATTAAGTTCTCTGTGAGAATCCTGATAATCTCTCTTCTGGATCTCTTCAAGTATCTGATCATAGTCAGCAGGCTTTCCTGCTTCAAGAAGCTGCTTATACCGTCTCTCAGCCCGGATCTCCGGTGAAGCCGTCATGAAGATCTTGACCTCAGCATCCGGGATGACTACAGTCGTGATGTCTCTTCCCTCCATGACAACATCCCTTGTGGAAGCCAGATATTTGCTGAGCTCATCAGCTTTGGCCCTGACACAAGGAAGCTTTGAGATATCTGAAGCTGCCATTGAGATCTCATTGGTCCTGATCAGTCCTCCGACATCCTCTCCGTCAAGATACATGTGATTGTCTCTGAAATCGAGTGTCGTATCTTTCAGCATTTCCGAAACTGCTTCTTCATCGGCAGGAGAAACTCCCGTACGAAGCGCCTTAAGACCCATTGATCTGTACATAGCGCCTGTATCGATATATTCAAGTCCGAATCTGGCAGCGATTTCTTTAGCGATCGTGCTTTTGCCTGTTCCTCCCGGACCGTCTATTGCTACTCTAAGCATGATGGGATGATCCCTTTCTGTTCTATACTGTCACCGGCCGCTTATTGCCGGCATACCTTTAAAACTATCTGAGCTTGTTGATCTCATCAATAAATGTATCAACGCTTTTGAATTCCTGATAGACCGATGCGAAGCGCACATATGCGACCTGGTCGATCCTCTTCAGCTCATCCATGATGAGTCTTCCGATCATCGTGGACTGGATCTCTTTTTCCATTGTATTGCTGAGACCTCTTTCGATGTTATCAGCAATCTTCTGAACATCATCATAAGTGACCTTGGTTTTCTGGCAGGCCTTCATGATTCCGTTGATGATCTTGTTCTTATCGAAGCTCTCGCGAGTTCCGTCTTTCTTGACTACAACAAGCAAGGAATTCTCGATCTTCTCAAATGTGGTAAATCTCCTGTGACATTTAGCGCATTCCCTTCTTCTTCTTGTAGCAAGCCCATCTTCAACCGGTCTCGAATCTACAACTTTTGTGTCATCATAATTGCAGTACGGGCATTTCATAGCTGGCAACCTCCATATAGCACTTCTGCACTCTTTGATGTATTCCCGGATAGTGTGACAATCAAAAAAGTGATATTCCTTTTAGAGAATATCACAATATATAGTGTTTTTCAAGAAAAGCGGAATACCGCAGCTGCCTGCTGCCGTTATTCCTGATCACTGTCTTTTTTACTGCTTTCCTCTTTTCTCTGAGCTGCTGCAGCCGCTGCGGCCGCTGCCTTTCTTGCCTCCGCACGCTGCCTTTTGAGTCTGGCATTTTTATCCGTCAGATACCACCATGCCACAGCGCATACAGCAACGAAACACGCAGCCAGGAATATCACCCCGATATGGCTTATGAAATAGTCCATCGCAATTCCTCCGCTATACAAATGGAAAAAGTGTGTCAAAAGGACTGTTCCTTCTGACACACCTGACTATGCCCGATTAGCAATACTTCTTTGCTGTATCGCAAAGTGTTGCAAATCCTGCTGCATCATAGATTGCCATCTCAGAAAGCATCTTGCGGTTGATCTCGATGCCTGCCTTCTTGAGGCCGTTCATGAGCTTGCTGTAGGAGATGCCGTTAGCTCTGGAAGCTGCATTGATTCTTGCGATCCAAAGTCTTCTGTATTCTCTCTTCTTGTTCTTACGTCCTGCATATGCAGATCTCAGGCTTCTCATAACTGCAGGGTTTGCAGCTCTGAATGTGTTCTTTCTTCTTCCGTAGAATCCCTTAGCCTGCTTAAGTACTTTTTTATGTCTCTTATGAGCGTTGACGCCCTTCTTAACTCTTGCCATAGTTCTTTACCTCCTGATTACTTAGCCATTGATCTCAGCATACGCTTCAGATCTGCACTTGTGAGAGTTGTAGCCTTGCGAAGGCCTCTTTTTCTCTTAGCTGTCTTTTTGGTAAGGATATGGCTCTTATATGCCTTATTTCTCTTGACCTTGCCGGAGCCTGTAACGTGCAGACGCTTCATAGCGCCTCTGTGTGACTTCATCTTGTTCTTAGCCATTGTGGGTTCTCCTCCTATGTAAATCGTAAATTGTTTACTTCTTATCTTTTCTCGGTGCCAGGAACATATTCATCCTGCGGCCTTCCATCTTGGCCGGCTTCTCGATGACGCCGTATTCTGATACCAAGTCTGCGAATTTAGCCATCGCATCAAATCCAAGCTGAGTATAATCACGTTCTCTGCCTCTGAATCTGAGACTGACCTTTACCTTATCTCCATCCTGGAGAAATTTTGTAGCGGTCTTAGCCTTGACCTGGACATCGTGATCTTCAATAGATGCGCTCAGCCTGATCTCTTTGATCTCAGTCACATGCTGATTCTTCTTTGCAGTCTTTTCTTTTTTCTGCTGTTCATAGCGATATTTCCCGTAGTCAAGGATCTTGCATACAGGAGGAACTGCATTAGGCGAGATATTGACGAGGTCAAGATCTGCTGCTTCAGCCTGTCTGAGGGCTTCATCAATACTGACGATACCTACCATTTCGCCGTTCTCATTGATAAGACGGACTTCAGATGCTCTGATTTCCTCATTGATCTGTGTCTGTTTATTGTCCTTAGTACTAATTGTTCTTACCTCCAATATTCTATAGGGGAACAGTACGTATTAAAAAATGCGGACACACAAGTATCCGCACCAATAGAATCCTTACCTATTGAGCCCTGCCAACGCCAGTCTGCAAGGCGAGAAGCGGATAACTTCTGCTTTGACCTCAAATATTATATGCACTGTCATTAATAAAGTCAACCCGAAATTTAGGTTTTTTCACGATTCGCGGTATTCTTATGTCTGCACCTCCCTTATGCTGTCTGTATATTGTTTAACTGAATGTGAGTCTTGCTTCATCCCACCGGCGGAAATATAATCGTACTGAAAAACCGACTTCTATAGCTACACAGGAAAATAAAAATGAAAATCATTCTTGCTTCAAAATCACCCCGTCGAATCGAGATCCTGCGAAGGCACGGTATAGATGCTCTCATTATACCCGCTGATGCGGATGAAACACTGCCGGAAGGCATCGGTATGACTGATGCTGTTGAAATGCTGGCTAAGCGCAAAGCCATGGCCTGCTATGATGCTGTACATGAGCAGTATCCGGGTCATCTGATCATCGGCGCCGATACCATCGTATGGAAAGATGAAATCATGGGTAAGCCTGCCGATGCCGATGACGCATACCGCATGCTCGACAAGATCCGCGGTACAGTCCATTATGTAGTCACAGGGGTTGCTGTCGTAGAAACTGACACCGGCTCCTGCAGTGTCTTCAGTGACATCACTGAAGTTCACTGCAAGAATTATACTGATGCCGATATCCTGGAGTATATCTCTATGGAGGAGCCTTATGATAAAGCCGGCTCATATGCTATTCAGGGATACTTCGGCAAACATATCGATCGCATCGAGGGGGATTATGAAAATGTTGTAGGTCTCCCATACTACAGGATCGAACCTCTCATAAAGGATTACATCTGACACCCGCCCGTTCAGCAGCTATGACAGCTTCTTTCTGATCATCAGCAGCAATGAGATAAATGCCGCGGCGGTCATGAGCAGATAAGCATGCAGTACCGTATTGTCCCCTGTCTTTGGGCCATTCGGTTTTTTCCCGATATGCACTGTCTGGTCCTTGTCCTCCGGATTTTCATGCTTGTCAACTAATATTATCTTATTGTCAATATCTGTTCTTACATACAGTCTTTCAAATACAACGAGATCATGATCCTGGATTTCAGAAGAGTCAAAGCTGAAATCCAGCTTCATCCCGCCATCCGGTGAATCCGGAGTAAACTCTCCTGAAGCTTTTATCCCAGTCAGTTTCCCTGTTGTCTTATCAAAGAGCTCTCCCATCACAGTGTATTTCTCTTTTACCGAAAGATTCCTGTACTGTACATGGTCTGTGATCACTGTATACTTTCCGGCTTCAGCATTATGCGTATTGCTCTTTTTGTCAACGGCCTCAGTATACACTATTCCGCCGTAATGAATGCTCTGATCTTCATTAGTCAGATCTTCATGCTTCTGTATCTCTTTAACAGTTTTTCTCTGACCGTCTTCATCGGTCTCTACTCTGTACAGTTTTTCAAATACTACAAGGACGGTATCTTTAGTGAAAGCTTTCTGATCGACAGGAAATACCAGATCCAGTCTCAGATCTGCTTTCTCAGCTTTAAACTCAATTTCCCTCATGACCGGTTTACCATTTGAATCTTTCACAGGGTTACCGCTGGCCTTGTCCATGAGGACGCCCGTAAGCCGGTAAACTCCTCCCTTCCTGACACCCTCTATTATGACGGAATCAGTGATTGTGCTGCTTTGTTGTGAAATAAACCCGGAATGAGAATCAGTCATATCGTGCTTTGCAGTTGTGGTAACTCTGACAGGCTTGTTTTTCATTACTACTTTGCAGGATACCTCATCTGCCTTTAATTCAAACTCAACATCTTCGCCTGTCTCATAACCATATGGCGCCGTTATTTCCCGAAGTATATATTTCCCGTCAGGCAGAGCAGCTATATCATGAGGTTTATCTGTCGATATCCACTCTTCGACGATATTTCCGTCTGAATCAATGACCTGAAGCTTTGCTCCCGGAAGCTCTTTTCCGCTTGTGACATCTGTCTTGTGTATCACAGTATGATGCGGCGCCTCCATAGAATCAGTGATGTAATCGTATACATTTCCTTCCGGATCATGATCAACTCTGGCATTAACTATATGCATACCGTCCTGATACTTGTTCTTCTCATCAGTCTCAAAATAAGAGTCCAGCACATATCCCGGCGAAGCCTTTATTTCCTTAATGTAGTATAAACCCGGCATAAGAGCTCTTCCTGTCCTCGCGTCAACTGACAGCTCTGCTCTTCCGCTGCTGTCTGTCACCATTTCCCCTACTTTCGGATTTTCTGATTCAGTCGGATCATTCATATATACCTCATATACAGCTCCCTCAAGCGAACCGAATGCTGCCTTTCTTGAATCGTCAGCCTGGCCCTGAGCTTCAGCTTTGCCTGTCTGCGCATCTTTCTTCTGTATTATGAGCTTTACAGTCTTTTCAAGTTCAGTATTGATGAGTCTGAATCGCCCGCTGTAATCAACATAGAGCGTATCTGATCCGCCGATCACAGCCCTGGCTGCAGTATCTCCGGAAGATTGTATAACCTTCCCCATATAAGTATGCTTATCTGCTGCCAGGCCTCGCGGAGCTTTTGTTTCTTTCAGTGTAAACACCCCTGAAGGCATGATGACGCAGTCTCCCGCCTTGTACATATCACCTCCGCTCACAGGCTTATCATTGCCGAAGTCAATGCATGCTACTGAAGCGCCGGTATCGGGATCTTTGCCTTCCCGTGTACGGAATACCCATGTTTTCTTCGGATTCATGCCGGTAATGTCTTTCGTCTCCGGATCAGTATCATAATAACAAAGCGTATATTCAGCCCCAATGAGTCTCCTGTATCCGTATTCTTCACTCTGCTTTTCAAGAAGCGCGTTGAAATTTGCGTATACCGGCTGTTCTGTGGAAACCGCCGTTTCGGTTTTGTCCGCAGTTACAGTCACATGATAAGTTTTCTTATCCAGTTCAAACCCTTTTGAAGGTGTAACCTCCTTTATCCAGTAATCTCCGGCTGCGACTTTGACGACACTTGTTTTTCCGTTTTTATCAGTAGTAAGAACTATATCGTTGTCATACAGATCTTTCGCTCTGGTCTTGCAGCCGGAATCAGAATAAACATAGTACTTTGCCCCTTTCAGCGTATAATTTGCCGGGAGCGCATCGGTCAATGACGGATAGGCCGACTTCTTACTGACGGTTATATTGCCGCTGTCCGGCTCAGCATAAAGACTTCCCCAGATATCCTGACAATTATTCTTCTCCACATAGAATGCTATATAATCTTTCGGAGGATCTGGCAGTCCCGGAACTTCTCTGAGAAACTTATCAACGAGAGCCTTACCGGCATCACTGAGATCTCTGTACCCGATATTAGCATTGCCTTCCGGATCATCCACATCCTTTTCCCACTGTTTAGCAAGCACTGTAGCGCTTAGAGTATAGTTCGTGAATTCATTTTCAGATACGGAATCCATATATGTTCTGTACCATTTAGATGTACGCGAATTCCAGCCGTATCCTCCGACAAGATAGAAACACATCTTACGCATCATCGCATATTCACCGACATTATCGGCGTTGTAAGTATGTATTCGTATCCCGTCCTTTCCGTTCTCAGCCCTGAATGAATCTCCTGTATCTGCAGCATATCCTTCCGGTCCTGCTACCGCAGGCTCTACACAGAAAGCAAATGACGTCTTCATCTCATCTGAAGTGTTCACATCCACATCATTGATATGAGTCACCGTTCTCTGATGGTATCCTAATTGAAAGAAATCGAAACAGCCTGTGATTTTCCATGTTATTGATTTCAGCATAAATGGCTCATCTGCTCCCGCTTTGCCCGCACTAGCAGAAGCTTTAAGGTCGGATTGTGCTTTAATAGCATCTTCTTTTTCCGTTTCTTTTACTTTTGCTTCAACATGCTCATCTGTCCGGACTTCTTCTTTCTCAGTTTCCGTGACATCTGTCACCTCTTTCTTTTTTTCTGTGCTCTCCTCCGTGTCAGCCTGTTCTGAAAGTTCTTCTGTTTTTTCAATGTTCCCGTCTGTGAGCCCGTCTTCTGTTTTGCTGTTTTCTTCTTCTGAGACGGCTGTCTCGGTCACTGCTGCTTCTGTCGCTTCATTGGGTGTCTCTGCCAAAGTGAAGGACGATGCAGCCATTATTATAATCAGCATCACTGCTGTTATTAGCCTGATTGACTTCTTCATTTCACCTTTCCTCATATCCTTATCCGGCCTTGTTAAATGATCTGTTTTCTATCCTGAAAAGATGTTTATCCAGAAACATCTTGCCTTTATTGATATCTCCCGTTTCCATGATTTCACTGAACTGACTGAACAGCTCCCGTTCATCACGGATACTGTTGTTCTTGATTCGTTCCGTAAAATTGATCAGCTTTCCGGGAAACTTCATTTTCTTCATGTCAGGGTAAAACATGATTCTCATATTTCCGGCAAGTGTACTGTTGTCTGCTGAATAGACCAGTTCCGGTTCAATAAGATAGTTTTCCGGGTCTACAAGATAGTTCCGGGTCGCTTCGCCAATCGAAATGATTGATCTGACCAGAAGTACTCTTCTGTATGTATCAAGCGATACTGTATCGAGTTTTTCATATTTACCAGGTCTGTATGACAGCCTGTAAGTATCGCCTTCTCTTACGATAGTCATCCTTACGAAATACGGGCAGTAATTATGCGTAAGGATCTCTTCCATATATGCCGGTATATGGAAACCGCTCATCCCATGTCTGATTGTATTCATTATTGTTACCTCCGCTTTTTTAGCCTCCGCACTTTGAGCACGGGGTATATCCTCTTTCAAGTGCATCTTTTTTATCTATTTCAATGTAGTTTCGCTGCAATGCCGGGCATCCCCCCAGGTGATAGTCTTCTCCCGCTGCGGGAAAATAGTAGATCCTCGATCCGTATTCTGCTTTTCCGCTCCTGCACAGAGGACATGGCTTGTAATTTGACCTGACAGATGAAGTCAGAATACCTGATGTGGAAGCAGCGGTAAGAAATCCGCATCCCGCCGCATGAAACCGCTCGCCCCGCTTGGGAAATATGAATACAGGCTCAGAGTTTCCTCCTTCCAACTCTGATGCCGTCATTGCAGGATTGTTCCTGACTTTGCCTACATACGCTCTTGTCACCATCGAGAGATCGTAGTCTGCTTCTGCTCTGAGACCCAGCGGATTATTTGCGGCAAGATCCATGTCTACAGTCAGGACTATGAGTTCATCCTGTCCCCACCTTGATACGCGATATCCAAAATCCGTTACACGCACATTGTGTACCTGCGAATGTTGACTTCTTATTTCATTTTTGATCCTGTAGGGAAGTAATACAGAAGTGTCAGAAAGAGCAGCTTCTGCGCTGCTTCTTCTCATTTCACAGGCAGCAGTAAAGCTGGACCTTTCTATGCAGGCATACATGAGTATCACTGAATTCATCACTATCACAGCTATCAGGAAAACCGGCAGAACTATAGCCGCTTCAACGATATAGCTGCCCTTGCGTCCGCAAAACAGCTCCAATAATTCTTTCACCCTGAAATTGCAGGTTCTTTTATCTGTATGCATCCTCAAAAACATAATCTCTGCCGTTAGCCGTTATCGCAAATCTGACTCCTGTGTAATATTCCATTAGATTAAAATCTCTGTAGTATCTGTGCTTCATGTCTATCTGGACTATATCCATGATCCTGAGCAGTCTTTTGCTGCTGTTCAGGCACATGATCATGATCAGCAGATGATCATCGTAACTCAGTCCTTCGGTAAGTACTTCCGCTGCGTTTTCACCGGACGAAAGGCTGTCGATCTCATTCCTTTTCTCGTCAAGGAGTTTCCGTGACTCTTCATCCAGACCTTTCCTGACTTTATTACTGTCAAGCACTGCACTCAGATCTGTCTGCCACTGTTCCGGCGTCTTGATAACAGGCTCTCTTCCGTTTTCATACAGGGTATCGAGATCTGCTTCAGCCTCCAGAGCGGCCCATGCCTCAGCTAACAGAAGCTGCGTAGCTGCTCCGAGCGGTCCGGGGGTTATCAGCTCAGCTACAGAAACTATCAGCTCCACTTTCGCCTGATCACTGTATAGTGAAGCCAGATCAAGCGCATTTCTCATCAGAAACAGTCTCTTCCTGCAGGCTTCAAAATTAGTATCATCATCAGTACTTCCTCTGATCACGTACTCCATTTCATTGTTGAAGAAATGCGGTTTATCATCAGGCACCGTCACATAGCTCGAAAAATACTTCCATATGAACGCTGTTTCGATGCCTGATGAGACAGCGGCATTTCTTACACCCTCTTCATCTCTGAGTTCTTTAGCACGTTCCGCGAGAGCATTATCTCCGACAGAACCGCCTATTCCTCCCGACGGGAGAGTGTCAAGAACCACCGTGTTGCCTATACTTCGTCCCGGGCCTCTTTCAAGAGGCTTCCTTTCGCTGTTATCAAAAAAAGTTCTGATAGCTGAGGTTGCCGATGCTTTTGTCAGTGCTTCCCTGAAATTTCCGGGTTCTCCAAGCTCATATCCTGTAAGATCTGCTCCTGTGCTTCCCAGATTTATACTCAGTTTCCCGGCAACAGAGTACTCAAGATAATCATCTATTTTTTTGCTGACTTCAGTATCATTTCCCCAGTAAGCCATAAGTCCGTAGTCTGAAAGAAGATGCCTGTCGTACTCTGACAGAACAGCCCTTGTCCAGACCCGTCCAAAAGCCTGACATTCACTCATCACGGTCAGTCCTCTGGATATCCAGATTGCTCCTGCAATGCAGACTGCAAAGGTTACAAATACCATCGCCAGAAAAACCGTTGAGGATCCTTTTCTGTTGAAACGTTTTGCTATTATGTTTTTAATCAAGGATCTCACCTGCTCGTACAAGAACATCTTCGTTGATAAGGTATGCGTGTGTGTCGATCTCTTTGTTGAGATCCATTCTGAGAAGCCCGCCCCTCATCATTTCTACTTCTCTTTCCGTACTGTAACTTCTGATTCCTGCGCCTCTGTAGCTGTCCCAGGTTTCAAGTATGGATAAATGCTCATGTATTCCTGCGCTTAATATTTCCAGACAGAATACGAAAAGTCTGAGCATAAGCATTGCGCTCAGTATCAGTACAGGAAAAGAAATCGCTGCTCCTACAAGTTCACTTCCTTTCCTGCCCGTTACCGTCCTGACCAAGAAGCCTGAGAGTCTGTGTTTTAACAGCCTGGAGCAGTACAAGCGTAATGATCGTATATACATCTTCCATCTCCTGACTCCTCTGAAAGATTTGTTAATCTGCTGCAGCTTCTTTCTGTACCTGATCAGAAGTTTGCTGCATCAAGATTTCCGAACACTCGGCTGACAAAATCGGTAACTGATGACTTGAAGATAATCCCGACCGCCACAGCTATCGCGACAAGTATAGCCACCTGGACCATTTCCATGCCTTTTTTGTTCCTTACAGCATTATTCAGACCGATAGCCATGTTTTTTAATTTGGTGATCATTTAGGTTTCCTCCTTCTTATACCCGCGCCCTTCGTCACATACTGAGGAGGGCCGGCGCCATAGTGATAACTATCAGGAGAATGAGCAGAAGCCCTAACGGCCATGACATTTTTGTGTCTATCATCTTTCCGCTTTCGCGGGCCACTATCTTTCTTTCATCCCAGAGATATTTGCTTTCTCTGCTCAGACTCTCTATAACATCGCTTCCTCTCTTCTCGTTTTCCGTGAGGATCGTTGCGATTCTGATCATTTCCTTTACGTTGTGTTTTGCGGCATATTCTGACAAAAGAGCTGCGGTGCTGGTCCTGTGATCGGTATTGTCCATATATAATTCGGATAATTCCCTCTCGAATACTGTCATTTTCTCTTTCCCGTATGCCATATAGCTTTCGCAAATGGTTCCGAACGCATCACTCAGTATCATTCCTGCATTCATCATCAGAAAAAGCTGATTGCAAAACCTCGGAAGACCTTTCATTATCTCTTTTCTTGCTGTACATTCTTCATCTGACGAGGCATCAAGGCCGGATTTGATCACAGCCGCACACAGTATCAGATATATAAAAGGGACAAGTATAATTCCGGTACGGTCTCTCTGTTTCCCTGCCCTCCAGATGACAGCTGTACCATCTGACAGCCTGGAAGGCAGCTTTATTCTCATTCCGTGCGCAAACTCGATCTCTGTCAGCATCCTGTCTATTTCACCGTCGATCAGAGCATCCCTGTTTTCAGTTTTGTCTGCAGTATCGATCTTTTTTTCTTCAAGGGCTCTGAGAGTAACAGTCACATCTCTTTCAATAAGCTTTTTCCCGTCTCTGATCAGCAGCGTAACATCATATCTTTCGGCCCTTTCAGATGAGTGACGCTGGATCTCTTTTATGTTTCCGTTCCGGTCTGTGATCAGACGTCCCTGCTCTTCCGGACCTTTTACAGTCAGTACAAGCAGGAACAAGGCAGCCGCAAAGGTCACTGCATACAGTCTTCTTGTTACTGTCGGATCGCTTTTTATCCGGTTAAACACATTTTTAAGCCATTCCATCTATATCTCTATCCTTACGATTTTCTGTATCATCGAATAAATTCCCGCTGCTCCCGCAACTACAGTCGTCATAATGATTCTTCCGGCAAGGGTCTCATATAACGGCGATATATAATCAGGCGCGAACAGATTCAGAAACAGGATCACAAGGATCGGCATGATGAATATGATCAGGCCTTCACTTTCCTTTCGTCTGACAAGTTCCTTTATTTCTCTGTCTATAGTCATCTTGTCGATTATCACGCTTGCTGCCTTGCTCAAAGCGATTATCAGACTTGCCCCTGTAGTCTTGCAGATCGAATAAATAGTGACAAAGTCATATACATCCTCAAGTCCGCTTGCGAACGCCAGATCCATAAGCACCGTAATATCATGCTCTCCTCCGACATCCATCCTTTCATAGGCCTTTTCCAGCTCACAGGCCAGTATCGAATTGCTGCCGTGTATTCTTTTCAGCGACGGTATGGCCTCTGAAACAGCATCCTTCATAGATCTGCCTGCTCCTATCGAAGTAGAAGCCATAAACAGAAAGTCCTTGAATTCATCTACATATCGCTGCCTCCTTCTGTCTGCTAAAATGTCCTCTGCTGCTGTCCTGAGTCTGGGTGCCAGCGGGATTATCACCGGAGCGAACAGGATGTTTCTGTACATCAGATATGAGATCATTAATCCGGCAATGCCTGTGCATATGCAGAAAATGATATTTTCAGTTCTGCTTAAGCGGTATGTGCTCAGGTCTGTCATTCATCCGTTCCCCCATTCCTGCCCGAATAAGCCGTTCTCTGTCCTTCAGTCCAAGTCCTGTAGATCTGAGGATCCCGTCTTCTCCTGTTGTGTACAAGTAGCTTATGCTGTAATCACTTCCGTTTATTCCTATCATCTCAGCTACTTCACAGACCCTGCGGTTGCCGTCAGCGTCTCTTTTCAGATGAACGAATATATCGACAGCATTTGCGATCTGATTTCTTACAGATGCAACACTCATCTGCGAATCTGTCATATACATTGTTTCAAGCCTGTTGAGCATTCCTTTTATCGAATTCCCGTGCCCGGTGCTCATGCTCCCATCGTGTCCGGTATTCATAGCCTGTACCATATCCACTACTTCACGTCCTCTGACCTCTCCTACGATGATACGGTCAGGCCTCATCCTGAGGCTTGTCCTTATAAGGCTTGCCATTGTGACTTCTCCTTTTCCGACTGAATTGGGGGCTCTGCAAAGTTCTGCTGAGTCTTCTATGATGATCACCCTTTCTCCCGGGTCTATAGATGCCGTCAGAGCATTCAGGAATGTCGTTTTGCCGGATGATGTGCCTCCGCTGATAAAAATGTTGTAGCCGCTTTTTACAAGCGCCCTGAGATCATCTGCGCACTCCTGCGTGATGCTTCCGAGAGCAATCAGATCATCCATTTCTATCTCGCGTTCCCTGAATTTTCTTATAGTCAGGATCGGTCCGTTGAGAGCCACACTCTTCAGAACACCATTTACCCGGTAGCCTGAAGGAAGTCTGGCGTCAACGATAGGATTCGCCTCATTGATCTCCCTGTGTACATCTGACGCGAACATCCTGATAATTTCTTCAAGTTCATCAGCTGATGTAAATGCATCATCTACCTGCATCAGTCTGCGGTCTTTTTCGACAAATATCATGTCAGGACCGTTAACCATAATCTCGTTGATCGACGGATCCTCCAGAAGTCTTCTTAGCAGTCCGTATCTTCCTGACACTCTGTCGAACACTGCAGAAACAATGACGCTCATCTCTCTTATTTCTGCCTGTCTTGACAGTTCAGAACTGAAAAAAGCATCCTCTGTCTGCTTCAGGATCAGCTCCTCCCCCGGAGGAATCCCGGAATCTGATATCCATCTTCTGATCTCTCTGACCAGGGCATCTATCTCGCCTGCATATTTAAGTACTATGGTCCGTCTGAACAGGTCCTCCATATATCTCCCTCACGTAATCATCTATCTCTATCGTTTCGTCTTTTGCATCTGCCGAATTGAATACTCTGACCCGCTTTGCCGACTGCTCGCCGATAAAGTCCGAAATATCACCTATATTCCTGCCGCTTCCGAAAAAGATGACGTTGTCTGCCTTGCTGATGATCTGCAGGTTTTCCGGTCTGAAGCATGTGCCTATGTCCAGAATGACGGTGTCAAAGTGTTTCCCGGCATTTCTTATCAGTCTGAGAATATAATCATCATCCAGTTCAGATACCGGATTGATACCCGGAGGCATCCTGATATAGCTGATGCCGTAGCTGTCGCATACTGTAAAGCTTTCCGGCGGGAAGTCCTTGCCTTCATCGATCATGTACATCATCCTTCTGAACACACCCTTTTCAGCCGTGCCGCCCTTTTCTGTCTGGCCGTTTACATATCCCATTGGTATCAGGAGGACTGAATCTCCATGGGTATAAATGATCTGTGCTGCAAGAGTGCGGCATCTTTCAAAGCAGAGCTGATCTGATTCACTTATCACAGCGATCACCCTAGTCGAAGCAGCGAGCGAACCGCTGTCACCTGACCAATCAGCATAAACGGATGAAAGCTCCGCAAGGATGCTCGTTATATCGCTGTATTTGAAGATGACATGATACTTTTCTCTGATCTCACTGCTGACAGGTACCGGTGAAAGAAAGAGTGTCCTGGCTTCCAGTTTCCCGAGCGCGGAAGGATCGATCTCATGAGGCATTACATCGGTAAGTATCACAGCTTCCTTTTGCACGCATCCTGTATTGCTGTTCAGTACGGCATATATGTCTCTGCCGGTTTCGGATACCATCTCTGCAAAAGCATCACGGTATTCTTTGTCTCTCATCATGATCACGACTCTCATGCTCCGCGCTTCCTCCCGTACACGAAATATACCTCTTGCGGAGCCTTGATTCAGTACAGAAAACGGCATCAGAAAAACGCCGGATCCTGTTGGATTTCCGACGCTTTTCGTGATATATGGCGGTTTCTCTGAATGACCGGCATCCTTAGGTCTGCACTTGAATAATAGACCTATCGGAATTATCATGAGATATATGGATACTGAAACAGGAAGACACAGCTTTCATAGGATCATTCTCCCTGCCGCATTCATCCTGTCTGCGGTATTGCTTTTATGTGCCGCACGGAGGCTGGATGGATTTGCCCAGTGGTACTCTGTTACCATTTATCCTCTTATAGTCGGTTCTGCCGGGAGACTCTTCGGGCTGCTGCCTTTTTCTCTGTCAGAGATCCTTTGCTCGGTACTTCCGCTTCTGATCATCGCGGACGCAGTGCGGCTTATGATTCATGCTTCCCGCAGAGGCGACAGAAAGCTCACTGCAGTGAAGATCTTTCTACAGCATGTATTTACCCTTGCTTCAGTACTTCTCCTGCTGTATGCGGCTAACTGCGGGGTCAATTACTACCGCGAGCCATTTGTACCGGCTGAAAAGCTGGAAAGCTCAGAAGTCAGCGAAGAAGGCCTTGTGTCATTCTGCGATTATACTGCAGAGAAACTTCAGGACTGCTATTCCGCCGAAGCTGCAGAACCTCCGGCCTACCCGGAGGGAAAAGCTCTCAGGGAGAAAGCTGTTTACTCGATGGAGAATCTCAGTGAAACCTACACGGAACTTCGCGGCACTTATCCGGCTCCGAAGCATCTCACCTATATGTCGCGCTTATTTTCTATGATGGGAGTGAGCGGGATCTACTCTCCTTTTACTGTGGAAGCAAATGTTAACGGAGAAATGCCGGGACTGGAACAGCCCTTCACTTCATGCCATGAGTTATCTCATCTCAGAGGATATATGAATGAAGGCGAAGCGAATTACATTGGATGGCTTGCGTGTATCGGGTCAGATGATGACGCATTTCAGAGGAGCGGATGGCTTATCGCATGGAGCTATGCCGGAAGTGCTCTGAGGCAGACTGATCCGGATGCTTTTACTTCTGTATACGAAAAACTCCCTGATGGAGCCATCAGGGAGTTAGAAGATAATTACTTATTCTGGCATGAACACGAGAACCAGGCCTCACAAGTCCAGGACAAGGTCAATGATGCATATCTGAAAACCAATGGTCAGAGCAGCGGCATCCAGACATACGGACAGGTAACAGACCTTATGCTGATGTGGTATTCTGATCAGGACAGCAGCAAGTAAGGCAAACCGTCCTTTCAGGATCATCTAGCTTTGCAGAAAACGGTTTTCGTGTATAAACAGTTCCTCAATCGACAGTCCAAGAAGATTTGCCAGATCAAGCGCAAGTTCAAGAGAAGGAGTGCACCTTCCGTTCTCGATTGAGCTGATCGTCTGTCTGCTTACACCCAGTCTGTCGACAAGATAACTCTGCCCTATCTTCTTCTCTTTTCTGATTTGTGCAAGTTTGTTTTCCATATCGATCCCGCCTGTAAATACCTCATACAAGGAGTCTATAAGACCCCGAAAATACGTGATATGCACATTTTAGGTTTATCAAAAAAGAGAGTCAACTAAACTTTACAGGTATTAAGCCTAACCTTAACAGCTTTAAATATGA
>ONHU01000116.1 GCA_900317675.1 uncultured Eubacteriales bacterium | reverse complement strand
CTTCTGAACAATGTATATCACGTACACGCACCTGCCCCGATCAGCAAAGAAGACAGATCCGTAAATGCTCTGAACAAGATGCGCAAGGACGCAGCCAAAGCAGAGAAAGCTGAAAAAGAAGCAAGAGCTGCCAAAAGAAGGAAAAAGAACTAATATCTGATATAAGATCAAAGGGGAGCATAAGCTCCCCTATTTGATAGAAAAGAAGATGAAAGAAATCGAGCTGAAAGCGTACGCCAAGATCAATCTGTCACTGACGGTCACCGGCAGAAGAGCGGACGGATATCACAATATCCGCTCTCTGATGCAGGGAATCGGCCTTTTCGATGTGATAAAAATAACACAATGTCCTCGAAATGGAACAAAATACAATTTGCCTCATTGCACTATTGGTGATGTTGTTGTATATTTATGTACGGACGCAGATACAATACCGGTCGATATGAGCAACCTTGCTTACTGACGATTTCATCATATCCATTGACAAGAGACTTCCTGTATCAGCAGGGATAGCCGGAGGCAGCGGCAATGCGGCAGCATGCATGCTTGGTCTCAATTCTCTTCTGGGATCGCCTTTCAGCCTCAGAGAGCTGATGCAGATCGGAGTCAAAGTCGGCGCAGATGTTCCGTTTTCGCTGATGATGAATGCAAGACGCAATTCCGGCGCGCTAGCCTCCCTGAAAGGAATCGGAGAAGCGAGCCAGGCTGCCTGGATCAGCGGTATAGGTGACGGTGTTGAGCCAGCTGATCCTTTGCAGAGGTATGTCATACTGGCTAACCCCGGCGCAGCAGTCTCGACAAAAGCAGCCTATGAAGGAATCGATGCTATCATGGCAGAACCCGGCTACCGGCGTATCACGGATGATCATCCGCTCTTCGTCAACGATCTTGAGAGTTTTACTCTGAGAGACTGTCCGCAGGCAGCAGAACTTAAGTCTGTCATGCAGCAGGAGCTTGATGCGGATATCGTCCTGATGAGCGGGAGCGGTCCTACGATGGCTGCCTATTACGAAGACCGGGAAAAGGCCTCTCTGGATTTTGTCCGCATGAAGGAGCTGGCATCGGAAAACAGCAGATGGCGGACATGGCTCACAGCAACCGGACTGGACTGAAGAGCACATTGTGATTGTTATTAAAAGAGAAGGCCCCCTAATATCCACAAGGAGATGACAAATGATGGAGATCCAACTGAAAGTACAGAAGCCGCTGAAAGATCTGGTTTATCTTGAACTGAAACACAAGATCCTGACCGGAGAGATCGTTTCCCAGACAAGACTGATGGAGATAGATCTGTCCGAAAAGATGAATGTCAGCCGTACACCGATCAGAGAAGCGATCAAGAGACTTGCCGATGACGGTCTTGTTAAGGTGGAGCCTCGCAGAGGTGCGTATGTTGCCAATATATCCATCAAGGATATGCTCGACGTATTTGAAGTCAGAGAAGATATGGAGGGATTCGCAGCTAAGCTTGCGGCTGAGAGGATCAATGAAGAGGAGAAGGCCGAGCTTGAGAGGATCGCTAAGGCATATGATGAGGCGCTCAGTTCCGGCAATAAAGAGACGATCATCGAGCTCGATGAGGAGTTCCATAACTTTATCGTTGCCTGCAGCGGCAACGAGACTCTCAGTGAGCTGGTAAACTACGTTCAGGAGCTTTCGCTCAGATTCAGATATCTGTACTACAATGATTTCTCACTCTATGAATCCACTGCAGAGCAGCACAACAGGATCATGGAGGCTATCAATAACGGCAGAGCAGAGGAAGCGAGAAGAGAAGCCGATGCTCACGTCAAGGCCCTCAAGGAGTTCGTATTCGAGCTCGGCAAGAAGATGAAGGCCATGGGAGAAAACGAATAGTAAAGCTTCGGCAGGATCTGCCGGCGGCATACATAGATCAGGACACAAAAAACGGGATCCGTCGGATCCCGTTTTGTTATGCCCTGATTCGGGGTGATCACTCTGTTGTGGTCAGTTCCTCGAGAACTGTCTTGATATCGAAACAGTATCGCCGACTTTGTGGTTTCTGACCTGAGCGATGAATGTCTGGCTGTCCTTGATCTCCTTTCCGTCGATCGAGATGATGCGGTCTCCCTGCTGGAAACCTGCGTTCTTGGCATTTTCACCTGTGACCTGAGCGATGTATACGCCTGCTGCTTCGAGGTTGTAATTCTCTGCGTTGGCTTCAGATACATCCTGGATCGTGATTCCGACAACAGGTCTTGTTGTAACTTTGCCGTTCTCGATAAGATCATCGATGATGTCAGATACGGAATTGATCGGGATCGCGAAGGCAAGTCCTTCGATACCGACTCCGGAACTCTTGGCATCTACGATTCCGATGAGCTCGCCTCTGCTGTTGAAAAGGCCGCCGCCGGAGTTGCCGCCGTTGATGGCTGCGTCTGTCTGCATCAGAGTGATCGTTCTGCCCTCAATGGTCAGAGTCCTGTCAAGAGCGCTGATGATACCTGATGTAGCTGTACCGCCGAGCTGTCCGAGAGGGTTTCCGATCGCAACTGCTGTATCTCCGACCTCGACGGTGCTGCTGTCACCGAGCTCGGCAACAGTCAGACCCTTGGCATTGATCTTGATAACGGCAATGTCGTTTTCGTCAACGCCGCCTATGATGGCAGCAGGATAAGTACTGCCGTCGTGGAGAGTTACCTGAACCTTGTTGGCACCCTGGATAACGTGGTAGTTGGTGACGATATAACCGTCAGCTGTGACGATGACGCCTGAGCCGGCACCTTCCGTTACCTGCATCTGCCCGAAGTAATCCTGGGAGGTTCCGGAAACTAGGATCTCTACTACCGCATCGGCATTCTTGTCAACGATCTCCGAAACTGTCATCTCGCTTCCGGTAGCATCGCTGAGCGAGAGATGCGAGAGCTCAGAATCTTTTCTCGGCTCCCTGTTATCGTCAGAAGACTGGCCGGATGGGCTGAATGAGCCTCCGGAAAAAAACCCGCCGATAAAAGCTCCGAGTATCGTACTGACGAGCATCGTAAGCACCATGCAGACCACCAGAGCACCCTTTGTGACATATCTCGGGTCGCGAGGCTCTCTGAGAGGTTTCTGCTTCAAGGCAGGCTCCTGCTGCGGAGCAGTCTCAGCCGCATCATAGATGCTGCTCTGAGGCATCTCATAATTATAACTGCTCTGGGATGGCTCGTAACCGTAGCCGCTCTGCGGAGCATCATTATGAGAGTCTGTCTCCGGAGCGTTATATGTACCGGAGGATGCAGGAGTCTCTTCAGGGATATCGAAATCCATGGAGATATTTTCGTATTCCGAAGCGATATCATCTTCTCCGCCAAATGTTACTATACGTCTGTCTTTTTCATTCATCTTTATCACCGCCTGATTATGATTATATGATCTATAATACGTACAGCTATCTGTACGATTACAATATAGTATCTGAAACTTAATATTAACTTAAAAAATAGCCGTGTGTAAATCGCGCAAAAACTTCTTTCTTATTTTACACGGAATATAGTAGATTTGAAATATGTCAGTATTGTGTCAATTGCGTAAAAAGTATAAAATGTAGAAGTTATGAATAGCAAGAAGAATGTAAA
This sequence comes from uncultured Eubacteriales bacterium, assembly GCA_900317675.1. Lineage (GTDB taxonomy): Bacteria > Bacillota > Clostridia > Peptostreptococcales > Anaerovoracaceae > Crickella. The sequence continues at coordinate 2,501 of ONHU01000116.1, read as the reverse complement.
TCTCAGAATAACAAGCACGCAGTACTCGGAGAATCTAAAGCCAAAGGGAGAGGCTTTTTTAAGGGAGCTCGAAAAAGAAGACTCTGTTGAGATCCTCACCGAGGGCACTATGTACAGAAAGAACGACGCAAGATACATCAGCTATGAGGAGTCTGAAGAAGCCGGTCTAGCCGACACTCATACTCTGGTCAAGCTGAGCGACGGCAGCATACGCATCAGACGTTACGGACGCGGAGATGATGATGACGGTATGGATATGACCCTCGAGCCTGGTATACTGAATATCACAAGATATCAGATACCGATGATGTCAACCGTCAGCCTTGAGGTCTATACCAACAGACTCGACGAAGATCTTGACGAGGAAGGCTACGGCAAAATATCCGTTGATTACAGGATCCGTTTTGACCAGTATTTCTCAAGAAGAAACATTCTTGAGATAGAGGTCATGCCATCCTGACAGCAATATATAAGCAGCACACCCGCAAAAGGATGTGCTTTTCAAATTAAACCGAAGAGGAAGGGACACATGAAAAAGATCGGATTCAGCGCAGAAACGTACATCGAAGAACAGTCCAAATACATCCTTGAGAGAATCAACAGCGGTGAAGGAAGACTGTACCTTGAGTTCGGGGGCAAGCTGGTAGAGGACAAGCACGCTATGAGAGTTCTCCCGGGTTTTGACGAAAACGCCAAAATCAAACTTCTCCAGAAGATGAGTGACAAAGCTGAGATCATCATCTGCATCTACGCCGGCGATATCATCAAGAGCAAGACACGTCAGGATTTCGGCATCACTTATGATCTCGAAGTCATGAGGCTCATTGATGAATTCCGCAGCTACGATCTGGAAGTGAATTCGGTCGTCGTCACGAGATATGAGGACGCTCCTTCTGTCAACCAGTTCATAGCAAAGCTCGACAGAAGAGGGATCCGCACTTATAAGCACATGTACACAAAGGGCTACCCTACAGATGTCGATACGATCGTCTCAGAGGAAGGATACGGAGCTAATCCTTATATAGAGGTAGAAAGACCTCTTGTAGTCGTCACCGGACCTGGAGGCGGCTCCGGCAAGCTCGCAACATCCCTTTCTCAGGTATATCATGAGTACAAGAGGGGACGTAAAGCCAGATATGCCAAGTTCGAAACCTTCCCGATCTGGAACCTGCCGCTCAAGCATCCTGTCAACATCGCTTATGAGGCAGCGACAGCCGACCTGAAGGATTTCAACATGATCGATCCGTTCCATCTGATGGCTTATGGCGAGACAGCAGTAAACTACAACAGGGATGTCGATGCGTTCCCGGTGCTCCAGAGAATACTGCACGCCATCACAGGATCCGATGAAGGTTACAAGTCACCTACAGATATGGGAGTCAACAGATGCGGATTCGCTATTACTGACGACGAAGCATGCAGAGAAGCGGCAAAACAGGAAATCGTCAGAAGATATCTGATTGCTGAGTGCTCCTACAGAAAGGGCAACATAGACGCGGCGACACTCGAGAGAACAAAACTCCTGATGGAGGAAGTCGGCGCAACAAGATATGACAGACCGGTCGTTGCTGCAGCCGAGGAATATGCAGAGGTCAAGAAAGCTCAGGATCCGGACAGATATGAAAATGTCGTAGTTTCCGCTATCCAGCTCCCTGACGGAAGCATTGTCACAGGAAGATCATCCAAGAGAATGGTAGCTACCGCGGCGATGGTGCTCAACGCGATCAAGAGACTCGCCGGTATCAAGGACGATATGCTGATCATCTCACCGACGATTTTTGAGAGCATGACCAACACCAAGGTAGGAGTCTTCCACGACAAGTCCAGCCTCAATCTGGATGAGGTCGTTATGGCCCTGACCCTGACCAAGCTGACCAACCCGTTTGCAGAACTCGCGCTCAGAGAGATCCCGCACCTGAACGGATGCATCGCGCACTGCACAGCCATCCTTTCAGATAAGGACGAGCAGGCGCTCAAGTCTCTCGGAATAGACATCACAAGCAATCCGGAATTCTCCAACAACAATCTCTATTCCAAGTAAGAGACAGGTTCGTTTCAACCGGTTTTGTGTTAGAATAACTTCAGAATGTATTGCGCGTTATTCGAAAGGGGAAGCCATGAAAGTTGATTACAAGAAAGTAATGGAAAAAGCTGCCGGTGCTTCGGCCGGGCTGACTGTCGCAGTAGCATTTCTCAATGTAGCTCTCCTCGTCACTAAGCTGGTACAAACCGTGTCCGAGGAAGCAACTAAATCAGAAGAAGAAAAGAATTGAATTATCGATCGCGCTCTGTTAAACTAACAGAGCGCGACACGACTTATCTGCTGATATAGCTTAATGGCAGAGCATCTCATTCGTAACGAGAAGGTTGTGGGTTCGACTCCCACTATCAGCTCCACAGAAAAAGGGTCCAACCGGACCCTTTTTCTGTGGAACCAATAACGAGGGAGGCGAGCCCACAACCTTCGAGTGGCTACGATCGAGGTGGGTTCGAATCAGGGT
>ONHU01000019.1 GCA_900317675.1 uncultured Eubacteriales bacterium | reverse complement strand
AGGTTCTGCTGAGAAGCGACAACGTAGATGCACTTGTAGAAATCGTATGTTTCTTTTCTGTATACGGCTGCCGCGATATCTCTTGTTACATACAGGCTTGAGCCGTCAGACTTGGTGATCATGGCCGGGCTCATCCCGTAGGCTTCGAGATCGACGATCTGAGCTCCCTGTGACTCGATCAGCAGACCCTTTTCCTTGAGTTCATTGATGAATCTCGGCATCTTGTCTGAATAAAAACTTTCCCCGGCATATGAGTCGAATGTGATTCCGAGCATGTCGTATACTCTGTTGAACTCTGCAAGACTGAACTCTCTGAATTTCTTCCACAGTGCTGTCTCTTCCGGCTCTCCGGCCTCGAGACGCACAAAAGCTTCCCTCGCCTCGTCCTCGAGTGAAGGATCATCCTTGGCTTCCTTGTGGAATCTTGTATAGTATCCGAGAAGAGTCTTGATCGGATCTTTTTCGAGTTCCTCCTCGCTTCCCCATTTCCTGAAAGCTACGATCATCTTGCCGAACTGTGTGCCGTAGTCACCGAGATGATTGATCCTGGTGACATCGAAGCCTACAGCGTCATAGAGCTTGTAGATCGCGTTGCCTATGACCGTGCTCCTGATATGACCTATATGGAAAGGTTTTGCGATATTAGGCGATGAATACTCGACTATGACCTTGCGGCCCATACCGACATCTGATCTGCCGTATCTGTCTCCCTTTTCGCTTACTTCTTCGATCACCTGCCCTGCGAAGAATGCTCTGTCGATGAAGAAATTGACATAAGCGTTGACATTCTCGACTTTCTCAAAAGCTTCGCAGCCGGTGATCCGGGCGGCGATATCTGCCGCGATCATCTGCGGAGCTTTTCTGAGAGCTTTGGCGAGTCTGAAGCAAGGGAATGCATAGTCGCCCATCTTCTCATCAGCCGGTATCTCGATCAGATCTTTTATCTCATCAGTAGTAAGGCCAAAAGCCTCATCGTATAACTCTTTCGCGATTAATTCTTTGAAATCTACCATGTATGTTTCTTTTCCTTTTGAAGTATTCTATTGGTCACCGAATGCTTTGAGAAAGCTGTTTTCGTCGCAGACTCTGAATGATGGCGAGAAAAGCCTGTTCTCATCCGAGATGTAAGGATCTTTTCTTTCATCAAGACACGCGTCGATGAGCTTGTCTGTGAAGACGCCGAGCCCCTTAGTGAGTGTGCCTGTGAATGTCCCGTCATATACAGTTCCCGATCCGCAGGAAGGACTGTTGGCTTTGAGCACCGCGCCTTCGATAATACCTGCGTGCTCCTTTCTGCTGCCGGCTTCTGTCAGCACGGAAGCAAGTGAAAGCCTTGCTCCGTAATCGAACGCATCGCTGACATCTGTTCCTTCTCTGTTCACGACTTTGAAGCTGATCTTGCTGCCGTCTGCCTCTGCGGAAACGATCTCGGCCGGTACACGAGGTGTCTCAAGTCCTGCCGCCGTCTCCGGGCATACAGTCACATAATCATGTGTCCTGCAGAACTCTCTGACTTCCTCACAGAGGTTATTGCCTCCGTTATACTTGCAGTTGCAGCCTAGAAGACATCTGCTGATAATATACATAAAACATCTTTCTCCTGTCAGTATTATCCAATCTGATATTATATCAGATAATCTGTCTGTATTCTACATTCAGAATCCCCGGAAACCCTTATTTTCTGTCTCTTAACTCAACGACTGTGACTCCCTCGCCTCCGTCGTTGTAAGGGGCAGACTTGAATGACTTGACGTGCTTGTTGTGTCTGAGCTCCTGCCTGAGTCCGCTTCGCAGGATCCCTTCTCCTCTGCCGTGTATGATCCTGATGGTTTTGAGTCCGGCAAGGAAAGCATCGTCGATGTATTTGTTCATCAGGTCTGTCGCCTCGTCAAGATTCTTGCCGATCAGATTGATCTCGGTCCGGATCGTCTTGGTTTTGCCAAAAGACATGTTGCCGTACTTTGATCTGACCTTTTCCTTGTGTCCGGCGTTCTCGGATTCCGCAATGACCAGGTCCCTGATGTTGACTGTCATCTTGATCGCTCCGAGCCTGATCTGAAGATTTCCCCTGCTGTCCGGCAGAGACTCTACCTCTCCGGTCTGATCAAGCTTCGTGTACTTGACTTTCATGCCGGTCCTGATCTGATCAGGTTCAGGCACCTTGCCGGTCTGCACCGTCTCAGGTTTCCTGACGCCCTGAGGCTTGAAAGCAGCCTCTGCTTCTCTCAGCGCTCTCCGGCTGTTGGCGGCTCCTCCGGCTATATGGCCTTCGTCAAAGCCCGCATTCTTTCTCCTTTTGCTGATCTTTCTCAGTTCAGCGGATATATCATCAATCGTACCCTGAGCATCACGAAGCATATCTCTTGCCTGAGCCCTGGCATCCTCAAGTATCTTGTCTGCTTCCTGCTTTGCCGCAGCAAGCTGCCTGGCCGCTTCGTCCCTGCTGGACTCAGCCTCAGCCTTTGCTTCTCCGGCTTCACGAAGCGCCTCTTCGGCTTCAGCCTGATCGGCCTCTACTCTGGATACAGCCTCTTCAAACTCAAGCTGCTCTTCTCCGAGAAGCTGCGATGCCCTCGTGATGATATCTTCGCTCAGGCCAAGTTTCCTGGAAATCTCAAAAGCGTTTGATTTGCCCGGAAGACCCACTCTGAGCCTGTATGTAGGAGACAGTGTCTCTACGTTGAATTCCATAGAAGCATTCTCTACTTCCGGAGTGGACAGAGCGTATTTCTTGAGCTCTGTATAGTGAGTCGTCGCCGCAACAAGCGCGCCGGCTTCTTTGAGAGTCTCAAGCATGGCAATACCGAGAGCCGCTCCCTCTAGAGGATCCGTTCCGGCTCCGAGCTCGTCGAGGAGGACAAGGCTCCCTTTTCCGGCAGACTCAAAGATACCTATCATGTTCTTCATATGCGATGAAAATGTTGACAGGCTCTGTTCTATGCTTTGTTCATCACCGATATCCGCGAAGATCTCTTCGAGTACCGGCAGATCGCTTGTTTCATCCGCAGGAATGTGAAGTCCGCTCTGAGCCATAAGCTGAAGAAGCCCGATCGTCTTGAGCGTGACCGTTTTGCCTCCTGTATTAGGACCGGTGATCAGAAGGGTCGTCCACTTGCGGCCGAGCTCGACATCCGTAGGCACGACCTTGTCGCCCGGGATCAGAGGATGTCTGCCGCGCCTGATATCTATATATCCTTCTCTGTTAAGCTTCGGTTCCCTGGCATCCATCATGAACGACAGCTTACCCTTCGCGCCTATGAAATCAAGCTCCGAAAGGAGTTTCTGATTGTTCAGAAGCCCGTGATAGTGTTCCGCGACTCTGCCCGAAAACGCTTCGAGTATCCTTGTGATCTCAGCCTGCTCATCAGTCTCAAGCTGGCGAAGCTCGTTGTTGAGGTTCACAACAGCCTGAGGCTCCACGAAAAGCGTGGCTCCCGTCGATGACTGATCGTGCACCATACCCGGGAACAGGCTGATGTATTCTCTCTTGACAGGGATCACATATCTTCCGTTACGCATCGTGACGATGGCGTCCTGCAGATGCGTTTTCGCAGAACCGCTTGTGACCATCTTCTGAAGCCTCGACTTGATGAGATCGTTTTTGTTGCGTATATCTCGTCTGATCCGTCTCAGTTCAGGCGAAGCGCTGTCCGCCATCTCATCTTCACTGAGGATGGCCGCGCTTATATCCTGTTCAAGCTTCGGAACAGGCTCGAGAAGCGAGCACAGTTCAGGAATGATCTTCAGACCGGACGGCATTTCTTCTGAGAGAAAAGCCTTCGCGGTCCTGGCGATCGAAAGACTTGTCCTGACCTGCAGAAGCTCCCTCATGCTGAGGATCCTGCCTTTTCTGGCCATGCCAAGAATACCGGAAATATCTCCGATCTCTCCGATCGGAATATTTCCCTTATATATAATAACGGAAACCGCCTCAGTAGTTTCCGTTAAAGCATCCTGCACCATATGCATATTGGACATCGGCCGGAGCTGAGAGATACGTTCTTTTGTTATCTCAGAACCGGCCTGCTCCGCAAGCATATCCAGAATTTTATTAAATTCGAGAAGTCCCAGTATTTTAGAGTTCATCTTCGCTGTTCATTCTCTTGATTGACTTAAGCTCATTTTTGAGGTTGACGTTCTCCATCTGCAGATCGAAATAAGCATTTTCCATCTCGACCAGCTTCTCCTGGAGCTTCTTCTGATCCTCATTGTTCTGTGACTGTCTGTCTACCTCGCTGGACATCTTTTCCTTGAGGTCTGTCACCTGCTTCTTGGTCTGCTCCCACAGCTGGATATAGTGCTTGACATCATTGTCGAGCTGGTAGTTCTCAGTCTGGAGCTTGAGGATCATGTCAGTGTTGTCCATGAGCTTCTCTGTAATATTAAGTGCAGTAAGTACTGCCGCCTTGTAGTTAGGATTGACGTTGAGCGCTCTGCTTGTAGCTCTCAGCTCGTCATCCACGTACCTGGCGATTTCTTTGATGCGCTCCTCGCTCTTCTCGCTTGAGAGAACGTACTTGGATTCGCATATCACAACATCAGCTCTGTTCTTTTCCATTTTGTACCTCTTATTTCTTATTGTCTGACGGCTTCATACATAAGTATCGCTGCCGCTGCGGCGGCATTGAGGGATTCAGTGCTGCCTTTCATAGGCAGGGTAACTCTGACATCAGCCAGGGCCATGATCTCGCTGCTGATACCATTGCCCTCATTGCCGATGACAAGCGCGATGCCCGCCCTGAGGTCTTCTTCATAGTATGGCCTCCCGCCGGCCGGATCCGTTACAACGATCCTCTTTCCTGCCTTTCTCATTAGATCAGCAAGCTCAGAAGCGCTTCCGATGTAGACGAAAGGAATATCGAAAATCATCCCGGCGGTGGCTCTCAGGACTTTGGCCGAATAGATATCTGCCGTACCTTTGACGGCAATGATCATGCCGTATCCTGCAGCTGCCGCAGTCCTGATCATAGTCCCTATATTACCCGGATCCTGTATCCTGTCGAGGACGAGGATATTGGAATCAAGAGGAAGACTGTAAATGTCTGAAATATCTGCCTCAGGCATTTTCAGCACTGCAAGTATGCCTATTCCTGCTCGGGCGTCTGTGATCCCGGAAAAGAGTTTTGCCGGAACCATGCAGACCTTCAGGTCAGGTGAATCAATACATTCACGTGTGAAAGAGATGAGTCCGCTGATATCACTTCCCTCTGATGAGTCAAAATCATCGGGTATCATGATAAAGTCGATATCCAGTGATTCAGTCACGGCTTCCCTTACAAGGTTAAGCCCTTCGATCACGAACTTTCTCTCTGCAGTTCTGCCCTTTTTTGTGCCAAGTTTTCTGACAAGCCTCACACGGCTGTTGTCAGATGATCCTATTCTGATAAGCATCCTGCCTTATCCTGTTATTTCTGTTTTATTTGAGGAAATCAGGGATGTCAAAGTCAGGTGTCTGACTGCTTCCGCTGTTTCCTTCCTTGAGGAGCTGATCGAGATCAGCTTCGAATCCGTCAAGTCCGTCTACTGTAACGCGAGGTCCCATAGTAGCTCTTGCAGTATCTGCAGGCGGAGTGAGTATGTCTTCACCCTTGAAGCCTGAATTGCCGCCGATGTTGCCGAAGTCGGTAGCAATGATCGTTACAGAGATCTTCTCGTTCATCTCTTCGCTGATAGCAGCACCGAAGATGATGTTTGCGTCCGGATCAGCTTCTGTCTGGACTTTTTCAGCGATCGTGTTGATGTCAAGCATTCCCATGTCATATCCGCCGGATACGTACAGCAGGATCGACTTGGCTCCGCTGATGGATGTCTCAAGCAGCGGGCTGTTGAGTGCAGACTGAACAGCATCTTCGATCCTGTTCTCTCCTTCGCCAACGCCGACTCCCATGTGAGCGATTCCTCTGCCCTCCATGATGGTTCTTACGTCTGCGAAGTCTACGTTTACAAGACCGTATTCGCTGATCAGATCTGAGATGCCCTGTACGCCCTGTCTGAGTACATCGTCTGCCATCGCAAAGGCCTCGAGCATCGATGTGTTCTTCTGGCTTGTGTCGATCAGTCTGTCGTTAGGGATGACTACGAGAGAGTCAACGAAATTGCTGAGATACTGGATTCCCTTAGCTGCTCTGTTCCAGCGCTTCTTGCCCTCGAATGTGAAAGGCTTGGTAACTACTGCTACAGTAAGAGCGCCGCAGTCCATTGATGCCTTGGCGATAACAGGAGCTGCTCCTGTACCTGTGCCGCCGCCCATTCCTGCAGTGATGAATACCATGTCTGCATCCTGGATATGTGAAATGATCTCATCGATAGTCTCTTCGGCTGCCTTCTGTCCAAGCTCAGGATTAGCGCCGGCACCTCTGCCTCCCGCTACCTTTTCTCCAAGCTGGATCTTGATCTCAGCCTTGCACTTTGCGAGAGCCTGTCTGTCAGTGTTGACAGCGATGAAAGATACTCCGCCGAGTCCTGTGTCGACCATCCTGTTTATAGCATTGCATCCGCCGCCCCCTACGCCTATGACCTTAATGATCGCGGCATTGTCCGTCTCGGATACGAAATCAGAAACAAATTCCATAGTGTGTGTCCTCCTCATTGAACTCATAAATAGATATAGTTATCTTAACACATAATATGGTGCATTGCATTAATTTTCAGCAAAAAACCACAATATTTAGCGTTATTTCAGTTGACGCAGCACAATTACTTGTAAATCTGTCTGCGTCTGTTCATCATAATCCCGGTTCGAAAGAAGCAGATCCGTCATCACCGAGAATGATCGTTCCCCTGCTCACACCATCCTCGAAAAGCTTGTCTGTGATCTTGTGCAGGCGTCCGTTATCCAGATTTTCTATCAGGCTGTTCAGATCCGATCTTACAACGAGGTTGTCATAGATGTATGCCCTGACCTGATAGTCATTCTCATAATTCGTCATATCGAGCGTCACAAAATACAGATCCGCAGCCTTCATAGATCTGATGATCTTCAGAACATTTCCAAACAGCTTAGGATCCTCAGTGCCGATCTTTTCTCCGAGCTTGAGCTTAGTCACGACGAGTCCTTTTATCATGGTGATCTTAGGTTCTGTCCTGCTTTTTTTGAGCAGGATGCCCTGATCATCCATTACAAGATAATCATCGTCATATCTGAACACACAGGCCTCCGTCCTTTCATTGACAGTGATCACCAGCGTCGACGGAAGTTTACGCGTCACGTCAGCCGTCTTGATGTAAGGGTTCTGCTCAAGATAGTCTATGATCTCCTGTTTGCCCGGATCATATATGATGTTATGTCCCGGAACTGCGTGTCCGATATTGATGATCTCTTCAGCAGTAAAATGCTTATTGCCTCTTACTTCTATTGAATCGACAGTGAAAAAACCGGATATGGAGAAGATAAAAGAGCCGACAGCTGCAACCAGAAGGATAAGAATGGTCCAGAATCTGATCCTGCGGTTTCTCGCCTTGCGGATCTTTTCCTTTTTGCGCTCTATGATTTTCCTTTTGATCGCCTCAGTCTCAGGGTCCAAAGGCTGTTCTTCCGCAGCTTTTTCCTGCTCTTCAGCGGCTTTTTTCTGCTCCTCGCCGGCCTTCTGATCTTCGCTCTGTTCTCCGGCTGTTTCAGATGACGGCGCAGGAGAATCCATCTGAATCGTTTCAGACGGAATCTGCGTCTTTGTCATCCTGGCTGTCTCTGCCTTTGGAGGATCCATCTGGATCGTTCCGGACGGGACCTCATTCATAGTGACGGTCTTCCGGGTGACCATGGTATCCGACAGATCTGTGTATTCGTCTAAGATTCCGGTAACGTCAACATCACCGGACACATTTTGTACTGTATCCGGTCTTTCAGTCTGAGTCAGGGTTTTTCTGAGTTCTTCCCTGCTTTCTTCAGTCATATTGATTGTCTCTGTTACCGTCTTTTTTTCTTCGCTCAATCTCTGTAAGTCTCCAGAATCGTATCTACTATTATGTCAGCTGCCCGGACAGGCGCCGCGCTCAGGCTGGCTTCTTCCATGGCTCTGATCTGATCTCTGTCTCTGTCGAGAGAGTCGATGATATTGAGTACTTCTCCGGCTGTGTCGCCGCCTTCTCTTACTATGAAGGCTCCTCCCTTGTCAGCGACCGCTTTTGCGTTATAGTACTGGTGATCAGCTGTTACGTTAGGCGAAGGGATGAATACAGCAGCACGTCCGACCATGGTGATCTCTGCAGTCGAAAGAGCTCCGCTCCTGCTTACAGTTATATCGGAAGCGGAAAGCACCTCCGGCATGTTCCTGATAAAAGCGGAAATCCTCACGTTATCAGGAGCGAATCCTTCAGACTCCAGTCTTGATGTGATCTCGTCATAATACATGCTTCCTGTGCCCCACAGCACAGTATAGCCTTTTCTTCCGGCGTATTTTCTTGCTATTGCTTCGCCGGTCTCATTGGTCGTCTCAGATCCGAGACTTCCCCCGAACACCATGATCACAAGATCGTCTTCCGGTATGCCGAGAGTTTTACGGTCTTCGGCTCTGTTCCTCTGCGAGAACTCGTTTCTTACAGGGTTGCCTGAGTAGATGATCTTGTCCCCGCCCGGGAAGTATTCGCGCGCAGCCTCAAATCCCAGGAAGACTTTTTTGGCATATCTTGAAAGGACCTTGTTGGAGACTCCCGGATATCCGTTCTGTTCGTGCAGATATACCGCGGCTCCGATGCTGTGTCCGGCAAGCACAACAGGGACGCTGACATAGCTTCCTGTTCCGATGACTATGTCAGGTCTGAACTTCTTCATGATCCTGAGAGCCTGTCTCCTGCCCTTAAGAGTTTTGACAGCCGTTCCTGCGGCCTTACGGATATTTCTTCTGTCCAGCGGAGAAGTTGAAACTCCGTAGAGTTCATATCCGTGATCAGGGATGATCGACTGCTCCATAGGGCTTCCGCTTGCAATATAAATGATCTCAGTATCGGGAAATCTTCTCCTGAATGCATCGCCTATCGCGAGCGCCGGGTATATATGGCCGCCCGTAGCGCCGCCCGTCAGTACTATTTTCATTCTTTATCCGCCTCCGCACTTATCTCCGGTTCTTTTTTCCGCGAAACACTAAGGGCTATCCCCATCGCTATCATAAAGGACCACATAGACGTTCCTCCGTAACTGATGAACGGAAGTGTGATGCCCGTAGCAGGCATGGATGATGTTACGACCGCGACATTGATCACTACCTGCAGTCCCAGCATGACGCCGATACCCGTAGCCAGGTAGAATCCGAGTCTGTCCTTAGCCTTGAGGGCTATCATCATCAGTCTGAACATCAGGAAGATGTATGCTGCCATCAGGACAAGGAATCCTATATATCCAAGCTCTTCTCCGAGGATAGCGAGGATGAAGTCGTTCTGAGGCTCAGGAAGATACATGTTTTTGGATATACTCTTGCCGAAGCCGAGACCCTTGAGGCCGCCGTTTCCCAGAGCTATAAGGCCCTGCACTACCTGATAACCATCGCCCTGCCTCTCAGCAAAAGGATCCATGAAACTAGTAAGTCTCTGGTACCAGTGATACGGAGTCTTGTATGTGATGATGTAGAAATATCCTGCTACAGCTCCTGCTACAGGAACGGCGAGATACAGAGGGTTGAGCCCTCCGACGATCATGATCGCTATCATGATCATGACGATTACTATAGCTGTGGAAAGGTTAGGTTGGCGTATGATCAGTACGAAATGCGCAGCCATAGCGGCTACCAGAACTACAAGTCCCTTGAGCGTCCTGATATTTCTCGGGTCCCTGACCAGATACGAAGCAGTGAATATGATAACGAAAATCTTGGAAAACTCACTCGGAGTGATCCTGATAAAGCCCAGGTTGATCCACCGCACAGCACCGTTGACATTCTGTCCGATGACAAGTACCAGCACCAGCAGAAGGATACTGAGCGCCAGGAACGCAGGCCCTGTCTTTTCATAGATATGGTAGTCGACATTCGCTGCAAAAAGCATGAGCACCCATCCTGTCACCACGAAAAGGCCCTGCCTCATCAGATAGTAGAGAGGGTTAGGGTTGGAAGTGTTGATGGTCTGGTAGTAGCCTGCGCTGAATACCATCGCGACTCCGAACAGTGAAAAAAGTACAACGGTCGTCAGTACGACCAGGTCGATGCCTCCCAGACGTCTGCGAAGTCCCTGCATACGCTGCATCCTTCTCATCTGCTTCGCTTCGGCTTTTTTCTCTTTGTTGCGGCGGCGAAGTTCCAGTCTTCTTTCCTTTTCTGTTTTTTTGTCCAGTGAGTCTTTCTTCTCTGCCATGATGCCTATGCCATGTCAATAATATCTTTTACGCACTGCTTGAAATGTCTTCCCCTGACTTCATAGTTAGGGTACATATCCCAGCTTGCGCATCCCGGTGAAAGCAGCACCTTGTCTCCTTCTCTTGCCTTTTCAGACGCGGTGCGGACACATTCTTCCATAGTGCTGCAGTTGTAAATTTCTGTGAAACCCGCTTTGCGGGCAGCCTCTTCAATGATCGGAGCATCTCTTCCCAGAAGGATCAGCGCTGTGACGGCTCCCTCAAGATGCTTTGCCAGCTCGGTGAAGTCCTGTGACTTTCCGTCGCCGCCGGCGATCAGAAGGATATTGTTTCTGAGAGCCTTGATCGCAATGACCGACGCGTCTACATTCGTTCCCTTGGAATCGTTGTAATAATCTACGCCGCCTGCGCTCCCGCAGAACTCTATCCTGTGTTCTACGCCCGGGAACTCTCTTATAGCCTTGCCAATTGTCTCCGGAGCTATTCCGGCAAAGAAGCACATTGCCGCCGCTGCCAGAGCGTTCTCTATATTGTGATCCCCGATGATCCTCAGATCTGCTGTATCGCAGATATAATGTGCTTCACCGTCAGTATCTCTGACATAGATACTGCCGTTTTCCAGATATGCGCCTGCTCCCAAGACAGCGGTCTTTCTGCTGAACGGGATGACCTTTGCCTTGCTCTGGGAGGCGAGCGCCATAGCTGCAGGATCGTCTCCGTTTATAACAAGGAATTCATCCTCAGACTGCATGACAGCGACCCTTGCCTTTGCGTTTCCATAGGCTTCCATTGTCTTGTGTCTGTTGAGATGGTCAGGTGTCAGATTGAGGATCGCTGATATGAGAGGCCTGAATTCTCTGGTCGTCTCCAGCTGAAATGAGCTTACTTCTGTGATAAGCCATTCGTCCTCATCCGCTTTTACTGCCTCGGTCACTACCGGCTCGCCGATATTTCCGACGACAGCAGTCTTTCTGCCGTCTTCACGGAAGATCTCTCCTACCAGAGTCGTTGTGGTCGTCTTGCCGTTGGTGCCTGTGATCGCTACGAATCTTGCCGGTGTGAGTCTGTACGCAAGTTCAAGCTCGCCTATGATCTCGGCGCCTGTTCCGGCAGCTTCTCTGATAAACGGAAGATCTGTCGGGACTCCCGGACTGAGGACGAGCATATCGAATGCAGACATGTCTTCCGGTATCCTGCCGAAAAATGTCTCCACGCCTTCGCTTCTGAGATGCTCTTTCAGTGCTTCGTCAATCTTCGCAGGATCTGAAGCGTCCTGAGCATATACCTTTGCTCCGTATCTGAGCAGCGCGTCGATCGCTGCTTTTCCGGATCTGCCCATGCCTACAACGAGGACTTTTCTGTCTTTGAGACTGTTTCTGAAATCTGTGTATGTCATTTTCCTACCTGTTACATTACTGAGATGATTGCTATGATGCAGCAGACCAGAGTGAAGAGGCAGAACACTCTGACGACCTTGGTCTCATGCCACCCTCCGAGCTCGAAGTGATGGTGGATCGGCGCCATTCTGAAGATTCTCTTGCCTCCGGTCTTTTTGAAATAAGTGACTTGTATTATTACCGACAGAGCTTCGCAGACGAAGAGCAGTCCGGCTATCGGCAGAAGCCATTCGACATGTCCGACTACTGCCGCAGCTGAAAGAACGCCGCCAAGCGCCATCGAGCCGGTATCTCCCATGAAGATCCTTGCAGGATAGTGATTATACACCAGAAATCCCAGAGTCGCTCCCAGTATAGCCTGCGATGCTGCCGCCATCGGTTCATTCCCTCCCGGGAGAATGAAAATAGCTACTACAGCAAAGCATGCCGCAACTATGGTTGAAACACTTGAAGCGAGTCCGTCCAGTCCGTCAGTAAGATTGACGGAATTGGCCATAGCCACTTCAACGAAGACGATAAACGGGATATATAAGATCCCGAAATCAACGGTGACCTTGGCAAACGGAATGAGGACTGAGGTGCCCTCTCTTACCATCATGAAGACTGCAAGAGCTGCCCCGAAGAGTATCTGGAGAGCCAGCTTCTGTTTTGGGGTAAGGCCTTCATTCTGCTTCTTGGCGATCTTGTTGTAGTCATCGATGAAGCCGATCAGTCCGAAAGCATACATACTGAGAAGTATCGCAAGCTTCTCTGCTCCGAACCGGCCTGTCAGAAAACCGCTCGCGATCAGAGCAACAGTGATACCGATGACCATTGCCAGGCCGCCCATTGTAGGCGTGCCCGCCTTGCTGAGGTGTGCCTGAGGTCCCTCTTCTCTAATGTACTGCCCGAACTGTCTTTTTCTGAGCAGGGGTATCATACGCGCAGTACAAAACATAGATACTGCGAATGATATCAGCGCGATCGCTGCAAATCTGGTAATCTGAATATCCATATGTTCTCCCTAAAACAATCAATCACTGTACAGATATACTGTAGAGCCTTTCTCCACCGTCTTTCCTTCTTTCGGGAACTGGTCGATCACTACGAAATTCTTGCCGTCATTATCATCAGGCACGACTATATAATCCAGCCCGTAGTAGTCGAGCTGCTGTATAGCATCGTCGCTGTCCATACCGGTGACGTCCGGTACGTCCACGCTGTTTTCTTCTATTTCTTCTGCTTCTTCTTCAGTGTATTCAGGCTCTACGCCGAGATACTGAAGAGCGTTGGTCATGATCTCTTTGACTATAGGTCCTGCAGTAAAGTTACCAAAGTTGATCTTGGTAGGGCTGTAGACGATTACGATCATAGCGATCTGCGGATCGTCCATAGGAGCCATAGCCACATATGAAGTATTGGTCGAGTCTGCGTAGCGGCTGTTCTCTACGAAGTTAGCCGTACCTGTTTTACCTCCGACCCTGTAGCCCGGAACATATGCCTTGTTGCCTGAATTACCGATGACGTAGTTTTCCATGATGTCGCACATTTTGTCAGCGGTTGCTTCTGATACCACCTGTCTTACCGCGACATCTTCCTTCTCCTCGACTACGTTGCCGTCAGCATCGACAATCTTGCTGACGAGTTTCGGCTTCATCAGAACGCCTTTGTTGCCCAGACTGCTGACTGCGCAGAGGATCTGCATCGGTGTGACCGCGATACCCTGTCCATAGCCGGTAGTCGCAAGGTCTACATCACCCATGTTGTAAGGACTCTTGACGATGGAGTTGGTTTCACCCGGAAGGTCGACCCCTGTCTTGTCATTGAATCCGAACATGTCTATATAGCTGTAGAAAGTCTCCGCACCCATATCCAGAGCTACCTGAGCCATTGCCGGGTTGCAGGAATTTCCTACCGCTTCCTTGAGTGACTGCATGCCGTGAACACCCATACATCTGAGGTTGTAGTTGCCTACATGTATGTCTCCGTCGCAGTAATATCTGGATCCGCCGTCAGCTGATCCGGATTCAAGCGCGGAAGCTGCGGCGATAAGCTTGAATGTCGAGCCCGGCTCATATATATCGCTGACCGCGCTGATCTTCCACATGCTGCTCAGATAGTCTGTCTGCTCCTCAGGCGTCATCTTCTTGAAAGCTTTCTTCTCTTCCGGATCATTCGGTTCTGATGAATTGTTAGGGTCATATTCCGGAGTAGAAGCAAGGGCGAGGATATTTCCTGTCTTAGGATCCATGACAATGCATGTGATAGCTCTTGCCCCGGTCTTTTCCATTCCTGTCTCAAGAGCAGCCTCTACGAAGTTCTGGATAACAGAGTCGATCGTAGTGACTATGCTTTTTCCGTCCTGAGGCTTGTAGTACTTTGTCCTGCTGCCTGCTACGGTGTTTCCGTCTCTGTCGGTCGTCCTGACGGTCCTTCCTTTGATGCCGGCAAGAACGGAATTGTATTCGTATTCAAGTCCGGACCTTCCGACATTGTCAGCGCTGACACCTCCGAGGATCTGTGAAGCAAAAGCTCCGTTAGGATAGTATCTTGCGACCTTTGTCTTTACTGTTACCTCGCTTCCCCATTCGTTTTCAGCTTTTTCGACCTGCTCTCTTGTAAGTCCGTCTGCAAGCAGGACGAGGTTTTCATCCTGCATGAGCTTTTGCTTGACTTCTTTCTGATCAAGCCCTGTGATTTCTACGAGCTTGCTGACAGTCTTGGCCTTCTCGGTTGAGGTAAGCTCTTTGTCTTTGTACATATACTGCGTATATCCGTAAAGCTCGTATTCTGTTACTGACTCTGCCAGAGTACTCATCCTTGAGTCATAAATATTGCCTCTCTGAGGATCTATCTCTGTGTCTACGGTCTGCATGAGAGCCGCCATGGTCTGAAGCTCGTCCGCTCTGACGATCTGCCAGTAACCCATCCTGTAGATCAGGGCTATCATCATCAGCAGAATAAAACCGAAACCAACCACCAGGCGGGTACGGTTGCCCGGCGTGATAGATGTACGGTCTCTGTCTCTGCGGAGTTTGTCTCTCTTCTTAGCAGCAGCGTCTGCGTTATATTCATCAAAACTGAAAGACCCGTACTCATAGTCCGTGCCTTTGCGGTTTTTCTGTTTTCTGTTGTTTGCTGTTTTTTTCTTTTTTGCCATACCAATTACATCATATGTTGCATAGATATGTGTATTATACTACATATTGTAGTGCAAGGTAAATCATTGTACCCCATTTAGATGAAAAAACCACTGATCCCCCCTATGGATCAGTGGCCTCCGTTCCCGTTTTGTATCTGCTCTAGTTGTACGCTTCGTTTCTGATAGAAGCTGCGAGATTGCTGGATTCTTCTTCGCTTTCATTGATCACTATGCAGTTTTCGGAAGTCTGGTACACCATTCCATACTCTTCCTTGGCGATCTCTTCAACCTTTGTGATCTTAGTCTCTTCGATGATCTGGCTCCTGAGCGAATCTATTTCAGCCTGAAGATACTCGTTTTCCTGTATCAGCTCATTGTTGGCATGCTGGATGCTTGCAGCGTATGCGCTGAGTCCTACCAGGACGAATACCGCGAGAACGATTGCTGAAACAGCCAGGATCATATTTCTGGAAGTCCTTCTGATCTTAGTTCCTGCTCCTGCGCGGAATTTGCCGGAACTGACCAGGTTTCCTCCTGAGATCGTGCTTCCTGCAGTGATAGTGCGTGTCATTGGTACATCCCCTTACTTAATTTAAGCGTTAACTGACAGTGTGTTTACAGTTTTTCTATGACCCTCAGCTTTGCGCTTCTGGATCTCGGATTGATCTCAAGCTCCTCTTCTGAAGCTGTGAGTGGTTTTCTTGTGATCTTCCTGACGTCTGCGACCTTTCCGCATACACATACAGGAAATTCTTTCGGACAGATGCATGGATCAAGTCTTCTGTCGAACTCTGTCTTGACGATCCTGTCTTCCAGTGAGTGGAAGGATATGATCGCGAGCCTTCCTCCGCTTCTGAGAAGGTCCGGCATCCTGCTTACCGCTTCTCTGAGGTGACCCAGTTCGTCGTTTACTTCGATCCTGATCGCCTGAAATGTCCTCTTTGCCGGATGAGGTCCCGTCCTCCTTGCCCTTGCAGGTATCGCTGCCTTGATGATCTCAGTCAGCTGTCCTGTAGTCGTTACGGGCTCTTTTGCCCTCTCTCTTACGATGAACTCCGCGATCCTTGAAGCCCATTTCTCCTCGCCGTACTCTCTGATGATCCTGGCCAGCTCTTTTTCGCTGTACCCGTTTACGACTTCGTAAGCTGTCAGGATGTCGTCCTCATTCATTCGCATGTCCATCGGAGCATCCTGCATGTATGAGAAGCCTCTTTCCGCGTTGTCCAGCTGGAAAGAGGAAACTCCCAGGTCCAGGAGAATGCCATCCACTTTCCCGCCTGCCGCCTGCTCTATCTCGTCTGTCTGACTGTAGTTGGCGTGAAGGAATTTTCTTGTGCAGCTGTATCCGGAAAGCCTTGCCCGGGCCGCCTCGAGTGCGGCTGTGTCTCTGTCTACCGCGATCAGGGTTCCTGCTTCGGAAAGTCTCTCGCAGATGCCGGATGAATGTCCGCCGCCGCCTACTGTTCCGTCAACATAGATCCCGTCGGGTCTGATATTCAGAGAGTCCAGTACCTCGTTATACAGGACAGGAACGTGTGAGAATTCCATTTCGTCCTCCCTAGAGGTCATACATGTCGAGCTTTCTGACGAACTCTTCGTTGTCCATCATATTCTCGCCTTCAGGGTCAGCCAGCACTTCCGTGCTCCAGATCTCTATCTTGTCCATGGCTCCCTTTGTGACAAGATTCTTGCTGATGCCGGCATAATCTCTCAGATGCTGCGGAATCAGGATCCTGCCCTGGGAATCAAGGTGACATTCCTCAGTGTTGGAGAAGAACTCACGGATGAATTTACGGACATCTCTGTCGGACTGCGGAAGCTTCCTGATCTTGTCTACCAGCACTTCATAATCGTCCAGAGCGTATATGTACAGGCACCGGTCAAAACCCCTTGTGAGCATGCAATGACCGCCGAGCTGATCCCTGTATCTTGAAGGGATGATCATTCGGTTCTTGCTGTCTATTGAGTTCTGGTATGTACCTGTGAACATTGAGACTCCCCCACTTTTGTAGATGTCTCCATTTTACTCCACTTCACTCCCTTTTTCAAAGATTTATACTGATTTTTAGTCATTTTCCCCCACTTTTTTAACTTTTACCCCACTTCTGAGCATTTTTACCGGCAACGCAAAAAGCGCAGACACTATATATAGTGTCTGCGCTCATTTCAGCTACAATATATACTTTTTACGCTATGGGACGGCTCCCCACCGTCCTCCCTTCAGAAAGCTGTGTGCTAGACGATCAGTCCTCCGTTTACACCAAGGACCTGTCCAGTGATAAACCTTGCGTCCTCCGACGCCAGAAACATCATCGCAGATGCAACTTCCTGCGGCTTTCCTATCCTGCACAGAGGTGTTTCATCCGCGATCTCAGCGACAGCCTCAGCGTCAACATTCGCGTTCATATCGGTATCGATCATTCCCGGAGCAATGCAGTTGACTGTGATCCCGGACGGGCCGACTTCCTTTGCAAGAGCTTTTGTGAGCCCGATAACGCCTGCTTTGGCAGCAGAATAAGCGACCTCGCACGATGCCCCCACCTGGCCCCACATAGAAGAGACGGTAATGATGCTTCCGCTCTTTCTCTGGATCATCAGAGGGAGGACATTCCTGATACAGTAGAAGACTCCGTTGAGGTTAGTATCTATGATCTCCTCCCAGCGGCTTTCCTCTATGTCTGTGATCAGGGCAAAGTCCGCAATGGCCGCATTACATATAAGCACATCGATATGACCAAGTATGCTGAGTGCTTTGTCGATGGCTATCTTCACGGAATTGCTGAATTTCACATCGCATCTTACAGGCACAGCGCCGGTCCGGATGCGGAGGTCGTCAGCTTCGCGTTCCGAACGGTGATACGTGAATACCACGTTGTCTCCCGCGGCGCGGAAGCTTTTCACAGCCTCGGCTCCGATGCCTCTGGATCCGCCTATGATCAGTATGTTTTTTCCTGACATATCACTCTTCCTCTTTTGCATCCGCTTCTGCTTTCGCTGCTGCCTCAGCAGCTGCCTTAGCCTTTTCGCGTTCTTTTTTTGACTTTCTGATCCTGAGTCTGATCACAATGTACAGAAGCACAAGGATCAGGACAGCGATCCCGATTATCGTGAATGCAAAACTCGCTTCAGCCTTGAACCGTCTCCAGTTGAGCTTTACTACCAGACCCACGATCGCGAGGGCGACGATGAGCAGGAGGATAAGCCATACTACAGCAGAGCCTTTCTTGTTATTTTTCTTCATGATATACACCTTTCTGTTTTCACTTCTCGCGCGGCCCTATGAATTCTCTCAGGATCGCGTTGTCAGGGACAGCGTCTGTATTCTCTATTTTCTCAAAATACTTGATGAAATTGAGTATCCTCTGTGCTTCTTCGTACTGGCCGCTGTCCTCTGTGATAGCCTCAAGCAGCGGTTCAGCGAAGGTTCTGAGCATATTGGTTTCATATACGGTGCTTGAGTTGAATACTACGTCTGCCGAGGAGCTGTACGGGAATATGTTGACGCTCTCTCCGGCTCTTACACTAGGCCAGCTTCCGAGAGTTGCTTCTGCGGTGTATCCTCTGAACTGATTGTCTCTTACCATCCTTCTGAGAAGCCTTGCGTCAGCAGTCGAGACCCTGTTGTGCCTGTCCATGCCGATCTGCGTCAGGGGGCTTATATAGATCTTGAACTTCTTTTCTCTCTCGATATTCTGGGTAAGTATGTCATTGAGGCTGTGTATGCCTTCTATGACAAGGATCTGTCCCTCATGGAGTTTCGTGATCCTCTTGCCGAACACTTTCTTTCCCTCAAGGAAGTCAAATTCAGGGATATCGGTTTCCCTGCCTGCAAGCAGATCCTCCATCTGACAGTTGAACAGATCAAGGTCAAGCGCGCCCAGACCTTCAAAGTCCGGTTTGCCGTCAGGACCGAGAGGATTGTCTTTGCGCTCTACAAAATAATCATCCGTTCCCAGATAGAGAGGCTCCACTGACATCTCCGCGATCGCGCTGCAGAGCCGTTTCGCGGTAGTAGTCTTTCCGCTGGAAGAAGGTCCGGCGATCAGTACGATCTCCTTTCCCTGTTTCACGATGGTCTCCGCGATCTCCTGGATCTGCTTGGACTGAAGCCACTCGCTTGCTCTGATAAGATCATCTGTCAGACCGTCATGTATCCTCTCGTTGATATCCGCGAGGTATCTGATGCCGGATTTCTTTCTCTGTTTGTTGCTGAGGGCAAAAGCTTCGTACAGCTTGTCATCGTCGCGATAGTCCGGTATCGCATCAGGATGAAGAGCATTCGGCACCCTGAGCAGGACGCCGTTTCTGTACTGTCTAAGTTCGAACAGATTGATGTATCCTGCGGACGGAAGCACATGACAGTACATGCATCCTTTGTAGTCACCGATCTCGGCAATCGTTACAGTCTCCTCAGGATCTCTGTATTTCATAAGTCCCGCGATCTCAGTGCATCCGGCAGCCTCCCATCTTCTGCCGGCTTCTGTGACCGGATATTCCTTCTCTGTGATCGGCATATCAACCGATATGATCTGCTCCATGCGGTTCCATATCTTGTGTATCTCTGTGGATGAAAGCGCACGGTTGGCATATGAAAAATAACCCTGGTTGAGAGAATTGCCTATTCTCATATCAAGGCCCGTGATCTCCCTTGCTGCCTTGAGATAGATAAGGATCGCTGTATTGTGGTATGAGCGCTCATCGGTAAACGAACGGATCCTGAAGCCATAGTCCATAAGAAATCTCTCCTGTAATCATACATCTGCTCTGAAACTGATTATTCGGAGATATTTTACCATAAACGGATGTGCTTATACAAAACAGCTCAGAACGGCCGGATCAGATGACAATAAAACAGCCGCCGGATCACTCCGGCGGCGCGTTTATTACTGATGAATGATGCAGAGTCAGGATCCTCAGATCTTCATTGCTACATCCCATGCTCCCCAGATTACTTCTCTGAGAGCTCCCCACTTGACGCATGTGCCGCATCTGTGGAGGTGTTTGTTCTTGACTGAAGCGAACTGGTCGTTCGGAACGAATCCGAGACCGTTTACAACGCAGTCGCATTCTTCTTTCCATGTGTCGCCTGTCTCAACGTTCTTGATCATGCAGTATCCGTCGCCGATCTCGGTGACTGTGCTTCTCAGATGTACAGGAACGTTCTTGAACGGCAGTGCTTCTCTGAGGAATGAAGAGTTGGCAAGACATGTTCCAGGAGCTGTGATCAGGTCATCCATGAACTCTACTACGACAGGCTCTTTGCCGGCGAGGACTGCGTCATAAGCAGCTTCGCAGGATGAAAGTCCGCCGCCGAGGAATACGATCTTGTTGTATTTCTTTTTGTTTTTGCCTGTAAGCAGGTCTGTGAATGTAATAGCCTTTTCGAATCCCGGGATATTGATTGCCTTAGGATGTGTACCGATCGAAACGATAACATCGTCATAAGCCTTGAGCAGAGCGTTGATATCCTTGATCTCAGTGTTGAGTCTTACATCTATGTCCCACTTCTTGAGCTCTCTCTCATACCATTTCATAAGCTGCTTGTCAGCATCCTTGAATGACATTGCGCTCGCTGTGTTGTAAAGGCCGAACATCTTGCTGTCCTTTTCGAATACGACAGGCTGATGTCCTCTCTTCTTGAGTACGAGAGCTGCCTCGAGTCCTCCGAAGCCTGCGCCGACGATGGCAACCTTCTTAGGGTTGTTGGTCGGAACGATCTTGTACTTGTTGTGCTGCATTGTCTGAGGTGTCAGAGCGCAGCGCGCAAGCTGCAGCGAGTCGAACAGAGGCTGAGTATTCGCTGTATGTTTCGACTTTGCGAAGTTGAAGCATGCATTGTGGCATCTGATGCAAGGCTTGATCTCTTCTTCCCTGCCTTCTCTGAGCTTTGTGACCCAGTCAGGGTCAACGAGGTTCTGACGGGCGATACCCAGAGCATCGATCTTTCCTGCCTTGATCTCCTTGGCTGCTACCTTGATATCCATCTTTCCTGCGCATACAACAGGCTTGTCAGTAAAGTTCTTGATGTGTTCAACATCCTCAAGGTTGCAGTTATCCGGCATATAGACAGGCGGATGAGCCCAGTACCAGGCATCGTATGTACCGTTATCGCAGTTGAACATGTCATATCCTGCGTCAGCAAGGTACTTGATAGCCTTTTCGGATTCAGCCATATCACGGCCGAATTCAACGAACTCTTCGCCAGGCTGCGCGCCCTGGAGCCATCCCTTGGTCTTGGATACTACAGAGTATCTGAGAGCTACAGGGAAATCCTGTCCGCATTCTCTCTTGATTGCCTGTACAATATCTCAACAGGGAATCTGAATCTGTTTTCGAATGAACCGCCGTACTGGTCGGTTCTGTAGTTCATGTTGGCAATAGTGAACTGGTCGAGCAGGTAACCTTCGTGTACAGCGTGGATCTCTACGCCGTCTACGCCGGCATCCTTGCACAGCTTAGCTGTCTTGGCAAAAGCTTCGACCATCTCATGGATCTCCTCAATCGTCATCATTCTTGACTTGATTTCAGGATACCATCTGTTAGGTGTCTCTCCTGCTGAAGCGCAGCAGTACTCGATATCAACGAAAGGCTTTGAGATAGCGCCGAATGCTTTGTTCTGGAGCATCTTGACGAACATGTCGTTGATCGCCATCGAGCGGCCGAATCCGCCGGCGAGCTGAATGAACAGCTTGGAACCTGTCTTGTGGAATTCAGGCATCCACTCTGCAAGATCTCTGAACATTTTCTTGTTCTGATAGAGCCATCTCCTGCCCATTGTATCTCTTACACACTGCATGCCCGGAAGCACCAGTCCAACGCCGTCCTGAGCACGGCCGAGGATGTGATGAGCAGCCTCTTTGTCAAAGTGGCACGGCTCGAGCCATCCGAACAGGGAAGTTCCTCCCATGGAAGTCTGCACGATCCTGTTAGGGATCTCTACGTTGCCGATCTTCCAAGGCGTGAATAGAGGTTCATATTCCTTTTTCATCCTT
>ONHU01000066.1 GCA_900317675.1 uncultured Eubacteriales bacterium | reverse complement strand
CTGCGGTGTGATCGGATAGCCTGCAAAGAAGCGGCATCCTGCTCTAACGGCTGCCTCAGCGATTGCTTCGGTGCCCTTCATAAATACACGTTCTGCCATGTCAGTCTCCTTTCCTATCTCCACACCTCAATAGCAGATTCCGGGCAGATCTGAGCGCACATCGCACAGCCGATGCAGTCTTCAGGTCTTGCGGAGATCGCGTAGAGGTATCCCTTGGAGTTAACGTCGCTGCCGATCTCGATGCACTTCTTAGGGCACGAGATGACACAGTAGGAGCATGATTTGCAAGCTTCTGTTGTGATTTCGATTCTTGCCATTAATTTCCCTCCTTAGTGATAAGTAACAATATCTTTTGATACGCGCTGACGGCAGTATATCTGCCGCGGCATTAATCAACCCATGAATATGTCAGGAAGAGGTCGATCGGGACAAGTGTCTTGTCCGTGCGGGCCTTCGCTTCCTCATATATATCCCTTCTCACGCATGCGCTGTTGACGGTAGTGAAGCCTTCGAGCAGAGTATCTGTCTTTTCAAGGCCTTCTGTAAATTCATCAACAGTAGTCGCATAGCCCAGATTAGGATTAGCAAGTATATAGATGTGATCAAGTCTCATGGAACCGAGTATGTGACTCATAGTTCCGTCGATTGCATCAACACTCTTGGTCCATGGTCTGTAAGGATTGATGATATAGACCGGGACAGCATCGTCTTTGCTCAGAAGATCGCTGTAAGCTCCGGCAAACTTCGCTGCCTGATGCCCGCCTCCGATATCAAGAAGCGTGTAGTTGTCACTGACAAGAGACACCCTGACTCCGCCGACCATCACCGGCGCATCGAGGTACTGATCCTGATAGTGGATCGTGACACCGCGTTCCGCAAAGTCTTCCTTCATATCTCTGGATCTGTACAGAGGCTTGGTCTGGTCGAGATCGAAAAGGTCGACCGGCCTGCCCGTCTCCTGTGCGAGCTTATTCGCTATGTTGAGAACGATCTCGCTCTTGCCGCTTCCCGCTTCACCAATGAATACGAAGTTTTTCTTTTCTTTCATCAAATCGAAGAATGTCTTATCTGCCTCATAAAACAGTCCCATGTCCGATCCTCGCTTCCGTTTACAGAAAGAGGCTGGAGCTTTTTTATAAAAAAAGCTGTCCCCGTTCCGGAGTCAGCCTCATTCCATAATTTCTACTTGATTTAACATTGAATAACTTGTACGATTCATTATACAATTCCTACGACACTTATTGTATATGCTTTCGCAGTTGTATTTCAAGTGTTTACAGGGCTTGCAATGTGTTTTTATTGTGAAATCTCCATAACTATTTTTACACCACATATATAACCATTTGATTATGAACATTCTAAGTATCACTGCTCAGAAACCTCACTCCACCGGCAGCGGAACGTATCTGACCGAGCTCGTACGTTCATGGGACCGTGCCGGTCACAGACAGGCAGTCGTCTGCGGAATCTATCCGGACGATGATGTTGATTTCCCTGCGGGAGTATCGTGCTATCCTGTTTTCTTTACCGACACTCAGGCGAAAGGCGCATCCGCAGATACTCTTTTCTGCAAATGCAAAGCATCCGCTCCTGTTATATCCGCCCTGCCGTTTCCGGTTACCGGCATGTCAGACATCATGCCATATACATCTACCAGATACAGAGATCTCACCGACTCGATGATCTCTCAGATGGAGGATGCTTTCATAGGCGCTGTGCAGCGAGCTGTTGACGATCTTGACCCGGACATCATCCTGTGCCACCATCTCTTCCTGCTTACTGCAATGGTCAGAAATCATTTCCCTGACAGGAAGGTATATGGTCTCTCACATGGCTCCGATCTGCGTCAGGCGATAAGCTGCCCTGATCTGAAAGACCGGGTCGCGGAAGACATTGGCTCTCTTGACAGGGTCTTCGCCCTTCATGAGAAACAGGCTGAAAAGATCGCACAGCTGTATCCTGCATGTGACGGCAGTATAACAGTCATCGGTACAGGTTATAACAGCGTGCGCTTCAATGATGAGGGGCGCATACCGAGAAAAGAACTGATCGCAGGATCAGACTGCAGTCTTCCTGTAAGGATCAGCTATGCCGGCAAGATGAGCGCAGCCAAGGGCATACCTGAATTTCTTTCCGTACTGAGTGATCTTCCTTCTATCCTTCCTGATACCGGTATAGAAGTCACGCTTGCGGGAGGCTGCCGCGAAGAGCCTGTGCAGAGGCTGCTGGACTCACTCCCGTCGTTTGTGCACTGGGTCGGTCAGATACCTCAGGAAGAACTTGCCGTAGTGCTTCGCAGCAGTGACATATTCGTTCTTCCGTCATTCTACGAAGGCCTTCCTCTTGTCATCATAGAGGCAATGGCGTCAGGCGCTGTTCCTGTCTGCACTGATCTTCCGGGAGTGCGGCCATGGGTTGAAGCAAACGTTGCCGATCACAATGTTCGTTTCATCCCTATGCCTGAGATGGCCGGTGTCGATGAGCCGACGGATGCAGGAAGAGAAAAATTTATATCTGATCTCAGAGAGATCCTCACGGATCTTATCAAAGGAATAGACAGCGGCAGACTGCCGGGTAGTGTGCCCGACACCTCATCCATAACATGGGATGCGGTCGCTGCAAGAATCACAGCATGAAAAAACGAGATGCAGCCTCAGTGATATGCTCCCTTTATGAGAGACAGTAAAAAACATAAACACTGTTAATCATGAAGGGAGCTTTCATATGGGGAGAAAAGGAGGAAACGTATCATCAGATACAAAGCTAAAATATGCGAAGCTTTGTTATGAAGGAAAGATGAGCAAATCAGCTGCTGCGAAAGAATTAAGCGTTGCTCGCTCATCTGTTTCCATGTGGGTATATATATACCAAGAACAAGGAACTCTTGGATTTCTAAATACAGGTAAAAACCACGTCTATTCGGAAGAGCTACGACTTGAAGCGGTCATGAGTTATCTTGAGGGAAAAGGCTCGCTCGATGAGATTGCTGCCAGATACGGAGTAAGTAGCAGAGAGCGGATCAGGCAATGGGTAAAGATGTATAATAGCGGTAAAGACTTCTCACACAAGATGTCAGGAGGAAGCCGTATGAAGACATCAAGGAAAACCACTAAAGAAGAGCGCATACAGATCGTAAAGGAATGTATTGCTAATGGCTGTAATTATGGAGAGGCTGCCATCAAGCATAACGTTAGCTACCAACAAGTGTATGGTTGGGTCAAGCGCTTCAAAGAGCTTGGCGAAGCCGGGCTTGAAGATCGCCGAGGAAAGCGCAAGGTAGACCAGGAGCCTCGCAGCGAACTCGAAGAGCTCAAGATCAAGATGGCTCAGCTCGAGCATGAGCTGTACATGACTAAAATGGAGCGTGATCTGTTAAAAAAAGTCAAGGAACTGGAGAGGAAAGATCTCTATCGCAAGTAAGACAGTCGCACCTCTACGGTTCCATCAAGTATTGCACAGAGACATACGACTATCCGGTCGAACCCTGCTGCCGGATACTGCATGTCTCAAGGTCTGCATATTACAAGTGGCTGCGTGGCGATGTCGGTGAAAGAGTCAGGCAAAACAGATTCATAGCAGATAAGATGGAAGAGATCCATATGAAAGATCCATCCAAGGGATACAGAAGGATCAACGATGACCTGTATCGCAAACATGGCATCAAGATCAATGACAAGCGAGCACTCAGGATCTGCAGAGCCAGAGACATCAAGTCCACGATCAAGTATGCGAACCATGGATGCACTCGTCAGGCAGATAATCCTCAGTTCATCGCAGAGAATATCCTGAACAGAGAGTTCACAGCAGACAAGCCAAATGAGAAATGGCTCACGGACGTCACTGAATTCAAATGGTATGATGAGAACAAAGACAAGCACAAAGTGTATCTCAGCGCCATACTCGATCTATATGACAGGCGGATCGTCTCATTTGTGATCAGTGACCACAATGACAACCCACTGGTGTTCACTACGTTCGATCAGGCAATAGCCGCTAATCCTGGAGCAACTCCATTGTGCCATTCGGATCGCGGCTTCCAGTACACCAATAGGACATTCCATACCAAGCTGGAAAACGCCGGCATGACGCAAAGTATGTCCAGAGTAGCCAAATGCATAGACAATGGTCCTATGGAAGGCTTCTGGGGAATACTCAAGCGCGAGAGATATTACGGAAAGCGATTCGGAAGCCGTGAAGAGCTTGTATCCATGATTGAAGACTACATCTATTACTACAACAACGAAAGATACCAGAGAAGGTTCGGAGTACTAACTCCGATGGAGAAGCATAATATATATCTTCTGGCAGCATAATTACATTCGTCTCTGGCACAGCCTGAGACACCTCTTACTGCAGGCTCTGCATAGCAGTGTTTGCATCGAAAAAAGCAACCAGCAACAATTGTTACTGGTTGCCAAAACCTTTTGATTTTTCACTGTCCTCTTGACGGGTAGCAGTTCACAGTGCTGCATCCCGTTTGCTTTTGTGATATCAGGCCTCTTCATCTTCAGGCATACCTGCCTCGTACTGAAGGATGTTCCTTGCCATGATCTCTGCTGCCTCAGCGAGCCGGAATACGACATCTATAGAAGGACCCGTGAAAACTGCGCCATGATGAGGTATGATCGCGTTGTGTGTATTCTTCATAGTCTCACATACTGCTGCAGCAAGTTCAGGTGTCCCGGCTTTTGCCTTTCCGGTGACCAGCATGTCGCCTATCACGTCTCTGATCTGCTGATTGCCTGATGCAAAACCTGCTTCACAGGCAGCGAAAACCGACATCCCGTTTGAATGAGTGTGGATCACCGCGCCGCAGTCCGGGAAAGCCCTGTACAGAGCAGCATGCATAGATGTTTCGCTGCTCGGCACCCTCTGCTCGCCATACACAAGTGTGTTGATATCCATCCTGACGATATCTTCCGGCTTGATCTGAAAATAGTCCATAGACGAAGGTGTGATCAGCATTTCATCAGATCCGAATCGGACTGAAAGATTTCCCCATGACCCATAACTCAGATCCTTCTTGACAAGATCCTTTCCTGTTTCGATCAGACGTACTCTGAGATTGAATTCTTCTTCATCATATCCAAGGAACGGAACGCTTTCTTCTTCATTTCTCCGCACATAATCCGTCTCAAAATCATTTCTGCAGCTTTCAGCCGTTTCAGGATCGAGAGGTATCGTGCCTCCGAGCAGCTTGCCGTGGACCTCAGCCTCGCAGGCTTTTTCCAGGATCTGTATACCGGCTACTGCCTTCCTGATATTGGAACCGGCAGCGATCCCGCCCATGCCCTTTATCAGGCATACTGTCGTGCCGCTGAGTGCGGAGATGATACTGGCAGGCTCTGCATCAGGGCTCACACTTAACTCTGCGCCTGTAAGGTGCGCCAGATCCTCAAGTGTTACCGGCAGCGGTTCATCTCTGTCTGAAACCGCGGCCAAGTCCTGCGTCACCCCGAAGAGGAACGCATTGATATCTTTGCGGCGGCTGAAAATCTCGCCGATTCCACCTGTATTGATATCGCACAGCACAAGATCATCTTCAGATGTGTCTGACATCAGCCTGTTGCCGCCCGTGAACAAATATGTATTTTCGTCCAGTCTCATGGCAGCCTGACCGTATAATTTCTTGAACTTTCCATGGATCCCGCGAAGGGCGTCCATCATCATTTCCACGCCTTTTTCGTATGTCATGTCCTCCACCTGACCCCTCTGTATATCGCCGGTTCTGTCCTGTCTGCGCCCCCGTTCTCCGGACAGCTGATTATCTATGAAATAAGCGAAGCTTATATTCAGAAGCCTCGCTTATCATTATCATCTTTATGCAATTATTATATCTGCCGCGGCGCTGCGAATCACCTAAATATTATTTAAGAAAAGCAGCTTTGCCCCGTCACCGTTGATACTGACGGCCTGCAGTCTTTGTACGGAAAATGATACACAAAATGCCTATTCCGGCTCATACTCAAAGCCGCTGAAAACAGGTTCTCCCGTGTACTCTTTTGTCTCTTCTTCGCCATTGAGCACCCTAAGAGCGCCGGCTGCGAGGGCCTCCATTTCGAAGTCTCCGCCATACGCTTTTACAGGCGCGATCCATCCTGCGTATCTGCGGATATTCGCAATGAATTCCTCATCGTTGCTGACTCCGCCCGTCATGATAATGGCATCAACATCACCTTCAAGAACACACGCATAAGATCCGATGTACTTGGCAAGGTTATAGGCAAAAGCATCATACACAAGACCTGCCCACTTGTCGCCCTCGTCACGCATCTTCTTGATTTCGATAATGTCATCGGTTCCGGCCAGAGACTTAAGTCCGCCCTCTTTTGCGATCAGAGCCTTTATGTCATCGAAGGTATACTGACCGGAGTAGCATTTCCTGACGAGCGGGAGCAGAGGAACGTATCCTGTCCTGTTCGGCGCCATCGGACCGTCGCCGTTGACGACATCGTTGGCATCGATCATCCTGCCCTTCCTGTGAGCAGCAACAGACAGCCCGCCTCCGACATGGCATACGATAAAATTGCACTCACTGTACTTTTTACCGAGCTCTGCAGCCATGCGCCTTGCGACTTCCTTGTGATTGAGCACATGCACATGTGACTCGCGGTATATCCCTTTGATCCCGGAGATCCTTGCATGATCCTCAAACTCATCGACATCAGGCGGATCGATCACGAATGCCGGCTTGCCAAGAGCCGTCGAAAACTCTCCGATGATCTGCGAGCCGAGCACAGCCGGGTGATCAGCTATCCTGCCTGACATTGCGTCCACCAGCATCTTCTGATTTACAGGGAAAACACCGCCCGGAGTCGATTCAAGTCCTCCGGAATATGCTGCGAAAGCATCCATATCCCTGAGCTGGAATCCGTGGCTGTGAAGCACCGCCATAACGACACCGACTCTGAAAGGACGCTGCGAGTTTACTGTCGGAAACTGCTTGAGAACCTCAGGTTCATGCGAGATATTCTCTTTGAAGAGACACTTGTCATCTTCGAATACAGCGCATTTTGTAGATGTTGAGCCAGGGCTCAGTGTAAAGATTTTATGACCCATATGATCCACTCTTTCTCCGGAATGAGCGCCGGACTTGTACAAAATCATGATTACGCATCATTTTGCAGGTTTCTGAAGTAAAAACGGAAGGAAAATATACGGAAATCCGGCTTTTCCTGTACCGATTGATCCAAAACCGAAGAAATGACAAGTAAAAATCTATTTTTACTTGTCATTTACCTTCGTTTCCGGGTATCTGTACAAGTTATCAGTCTCATCCGGACTATTATCAGTAACTGCTTTTTATGCTTCTGCCTTTGCGTCCTTGATTGACTGGATCAGCAGAGGAACTACCTTGAACAGGTCGCCTGTGATACCGTAGTTGGCAATCTCAAACATAGGAGCGTTCTCATCCTTGTTGACAGCGATGATGTATTCAGACTCCTGCATTCCTGCTTTGTGCTGGATAGCTCCGGAGATACCGAGAGCGATGTAGACCTTAGGGTGAACAGTCTTTCCTGTCTGTCCTACCTGATGATCTGCGGTCATCCAGCCTGCGTCTACTACTGCACGGGAAGCGCCGACTACGCCGCCGAGAACATCAGCGAGCTCTTCAGCAAGAGCGATTCCGCCTTCAACGTCCTTAGCAATACCGCGTCCTACGGATACGATATACTCAGCTCCGATCAGGTCGACAAGCTTCTTAGCAGCTTTGACTACCTCTACGACTTCAGTCTGTACATCAGCTTCTGTGAGTTCAAAATCAGGATGTACGATCTCGACCTTCTTAACGCCTTCTTCATCAAACGGTCTTCTCTTCATAACGCCCGGACGTACAGTTGCCATTGCAGGTCTGAATCTCGGGCATACGATTGTAGCCATAAGGTGTCCGCCGAATGCCGGACGAGTCATCTTGAGGTTGGTGTTGACATCAAACATCTTTGTCTCGAAGTTGGTGTTGTCGACATCAACGTTTGATCCTGTCCTCAGGAACTCAACATATCCGTTCAGGTCTACATCGAGGTGGGTGCAGTCAGCGCACAGACCTGTGTGAAGTCTTGCTGCGCATCTAGGCGCAAGGTCTCTTCCGATGTGGGAAGCGCCGTAGATCATGATCTCAGGCTTGAATTCCTCTACTGCGTCTACAATGACCTTAGTGTAAGCGTCTGTTGTATAGTTTTTGAGGAGCGGGCTGTTGTAAACGTACACTCTGTCTGCTCCGTACCCTCCGAGTTCTGCTGCGATGCTGTCTACATCATCGCCAAGCAGGATACCGCACAGCTCAACGCCGAGCTCATCAGCAAGCTTGCGTCCTTCGGAGATAAGTTCAAATGTTGTAGGCATCATTTTGCCCTGACGCTGCTCACAGAAAACCCATACGTTCTTGAAAGCAGCTATATCTGCACTGTTGTAAGCCATGTCTGTCCTCCTTTCCTAGATGATGTGCTTGCCTGT
>ONHU01000046.1 GCA_900317675.1 uncultured Eubacteriales bacterium | reverse complement strand
TACTCTCTTCTGATTCTCCAGATCCATGGCTCCGGCAGCCGTTCAGACGAAGCACTCGGTCGAGCTGAATACGACCTCGGCTCCTGCTGACTCGGCACACTCAGCTATCGCCGGTCCCGGAATACCATCACGGTCTCCGATGACGATAACTTTTTTTCCGTTCAGAATTGCCATCAGTTTCTCCTTTCTTCGTTATTTATGGTTCCGATACATTTAATGTCTCGTATCAGTCTTCAAATACCTTCTGTCCGTCGACCTCTGTCTCGAGAGCTTTGAGAGCTTTCAGAACGAGCTTGCGGCGGAGTGCCTTTTCCTCGTCCTTATCAAGAGCAGGGTTGCCCAGAGGATGTGGTATAGCGATAGCAGGAACGATCCTGTTAGCGCCTACTGTCAGGGATATAGGAGTAACTGTGCAGACATGGACTACAGGGAGTCCGGCTCTTTCGAGCTCTTTTACCATCGTTGCGCCGCAACGTGTGCAGGTTCCTCACGTGGAGGTGAGGATAACTGCGTCTACACCGTCAGCCACCAGGCGCTTACCGATCTCAGCACCGAATCCCTTAGCGTTGGCTACGGAAGTACCGTTACCTACTGTTGCATAATATTTCTCGTGAAGTTTACCGATCACGCCTTCCTTCTCGAGGTCACGCAGTACGTCTACAGGCAGTACTCTGTCTGCATCAGCATTTGCATAAACAGGGTCATATCCGCCGTGAGCTGTCTCGAATGTGTTCTCGTCAAGGTCATACACGCCTGCAAGGCTGTATTCACCGAACTTTGAAGCACTTGAACTCTCGATGTGATCAGGGTTGCCCTTGACAACGATACCGCCGGATGTTACCAGAGCGATGGTTGCGTGTGCCATATCCTTGACTGCAGGATTCGGGTCTACTCTGTCGAAGTCAGGCATTGGGTACTCTGTTGTAAACGGCTTATCCGCAAGCTTCCTGAGAAGCATATCTACTGCTCTCTTGGAGCCTCTTTCCTTTTCGAAGAAGTTGACACGAACACCCTGGTTCATGTAACCATCCTCACAGGATGCGCCGATCTTCTCGCCTTTTGCATACTTGAGGGCAAAAGCTGTCATGCTCTTGACTGCCGCTCTCATGCCTGCAGCGCTGTCCTTTGTTTCAAGGATGTATACCTTGTCCTTATACATATCTGCGCCCGGGTTCTCGACATACATTCCTGTGATCGACTTGATCCCGAGCTCTTCTTTTACAGCTGCAGCGATCGTTCCGCATGCAACTCCGTAACGGCCTGCGTTGAATGCAGGTCCTGCAATGAAGAGATCTGGCGCGAGGTCTTTGACCCATCCGAGGATCTCAGCCTTGACTGCATCGATATTTTCGTTAAAGTATGAATCTCCGCATACGATAGTAGCGATGATCTCTGCCTCATCTCCGAAGCCTGTGTTGAATGCCATACCAGGTCCGATTACCTCACCTTTGTGAAGCTCGGCAGGGATGTCGGCTTTCTCTTCTCCACCGATTCCGGCAAAGAACTGGTTGATGTAGTGAACTACTTTGATCTTAGCCATTTTCTTATCCTCCTTTCCCTGGTCCTTATCTTGCGCTCAGAGTTCCGAAGCCCATCTCGTTGGTAGCTCCGGTGATGACCTGAAGCTCTACTTCGAGGGTTCCGTCTGCTCTCAGCGTATCTTCACTGGCTCCCGCGATCTTGTTGACGTAGTCAAGCATTCCGATGACCTTGTCAAGCTTAGGCAGGATAACTACTTCATTTGCGTTTCCGCCGGTTACTACAGCATCTGCAGCAGCGTCTGCGTCTGCGAGGGACTGAGACTTTCCGTCTCTCCCTGCATACTCGTCTGTGACGATGACAGTCTTGACGCCCTCTGCCTCGATCTTCTTGCAGTTCATGATCAGGTCAGTATCCGGATTTCCGAAACCTTCCTGTGTAACGATGACTCCGTCAAGATCAAGCATGCGGCAGAGCTTAGCTGTCATATTGGATGATCTTTCTTTGTCTGCCAGGTATACGTTCTCATTTGTGATGATCTGGCATACGAAGTTGAGTGTCTTGCCATGCTGAGCGAACAGGTCTTCGATAACCGGGTTGTTCTGGTGAACATATGTAGGGTTCTTGTCGCATGCGGAAACGCAGTTTCCGGAAACGATAGCTCCGTCCATAGCCTCTGTCGGGCTTATGATGGTAGGAATGATCTGCTTTGCGTCAACTCCGTAAACGTATGTATCATGGAGAAGTCCCTGTGTCTGCAGCATCGATACATAACCGACTCTTGGCAGATCAGGATATTTCTCAATACCTTCTTTGATTCCTGTTGTTTCATAAACGCAGGTCTCATCAGCCTCAAGGCCTCTTGCCAGTTCGCCGATTTTTGCAGCGACTCTGAAGCCTGCCATTCTGACTGCTTTTTCATAATCATGCTGTTTGAGACCTTCTACTGGTTCACATACCATGCAGAGATTCAGTGTCTTTGAGAACGGTGTGTACTGTGCGCCGACACCTGTCATGTCGATGATGCCTTCCTGGAAGCCAACGATCTTGCCGGCTGTAACAACTGCCATACCCTTAAGAGCGAGTGTCTTTCCGGAACCGACAGTCTCTACCTTGGATACCATTCCAGGGAATACTCCGCCTTTTCCTTCAACCTTGACTCTCGGCTCGATGACGTCTTTTACCGGTGTGATCCTTACTGATTCTCCCGGTTTAGCGATATCAAATACGACATCCTTGATTTTCTCGTCTTCCAGCACTACAGGCTTAAGGGTCTCAGGATTGATAAAGAGTACGCCTTTCTCGATCTTGGATTCTTCCGCAAACCGGATATCAGTGATGTTGATTTTTCCGATTTCCAATCTCATTTTGATCGCCTCCTTTGCTATAATAAGAGATGCAATTAATTTGCCAGAGCCACGGCCGCGCATAGGGGCAGCACAAACCGCGACTCTGTATTAAGAAAAGGTTACTGGTCAGCTGACGCAACAGCACTCTTCAGGAGACTCAGGTCTACGACCTGAAAATCCTGAAGGAGTTTTGGATCAGTAATCTTTTTCTTATCGATAAATTTGCGGCATGTTGTGATCGCATTGCCGATGAGTCTCACGGATTCAGGATCAGCTGCTGCGACGTCTGAAGTGCATGCCGGTTTGCTTATAAGAAGAGATCTGTATGGTGTTTCATTAGGCTTTACGCTCCCGTACAGAGGATGGACAAGAAGGACGGAGCCTTCATTGATCAGATCCCTGGCTCTGAGCAGGACATCGTTCAGACTTCCGTCAACGAAACACACTTCATGTGTGCTTCCGAACTCTTCAAGTACCTGTACGTTGTTTGTCAGGATGAAATAACCCATCTTATGTCTCCTCTATCGTTAAAAAAAGAGAGAATGTGCCGTGCTAAACACGAACAGCATTCTCTCTGTTTCATCAATCCAATATTCATGATTCAGAAATAGGTATCCTTCCCGGTCCTTTTGCTTGAAAGTTTCGTTCTCAGATATGCCATTTCTGAGAGTTTGCCTCTTCAGCGACCATCCGGCAATTACATCAGAATAATCACGGGTCCGTTGCCGGCACACACAGACAGTGCCCCGACAGGTTCTCTCCCGGGAGGAATCAGCCCTCATATTCTATTGATTGCCCCTATTTCTTGTTAATAAAATATCAATAATTTCTATACAAATCAACTCATTTTGCGTTTTTCCATGTATTTTATTAATACAAAATCATATGATTATTTATTTTCTCTATGTTTGCGCACCCTTTTCTTTCTCCTGCAGCAGGAGATCGTCTATCCATAAGTTTTACTAATCATAAAGTTTAATGTTTGTAGTTTTACTCCAAACAAGTACGGGGTTAGAATATAGATAACCTAAGAGCAGAAACAAAACGCCTGGTGCTCTTACAGGCGTCAGGATGACAATAGAAGGAGGTATCGTCATGGTAGGTGGAATCATTCTCGGAATCGCATGTGCAATGTATGCAGGCGCAATCATGGATATGGAAGATCTGGAAGCAGAAGAGGAAAACAAATAAGCTCCCATTAAACAATCCAAGCTTATAAATAATAATAATGACTGAAAAAAGGCCGGCGCTTGGCCTTTTTTCAGTTTTCGGGCTGTGTGAGGTATTTTACCGCATATGAGAGGAACTTTTTCGCGGATGCCGTCATATGCTCTTCGGATGTATATGCTATTCCGAACGTGATCTTAGACGGGGGATCGAGGGGCAGTTTGACAAGATGGTCGCTCCAGTACTGTGCCGCCAGCTCATTACAGATGCACACCCCGAGCCCCATCCGCACCATCGCAAGGGATGCCGGGGTGTCGTATGTCGTATGTTTAACATGAGGTGTTACTTTGTTCCTGCGGAAGATTTCCAGTATCTCAGCGTCCTGACCCCAGGATGTCATGATCAGGTTGTCATTCTCGAACCGCTTTACCGGAAAGGATTTCTCTCCTGCAAGAGGGTGATTTTCCGGCAAAACTGCGATCATCTCCTCTTCAGCAAGAGGGATCCACTCATAGTCCATAGGCTCTGCATAGGCGAGAAAAGCCATATCCGCGACATGATCATCAAGATGCTGAAAGATCTCCTGGCGGACGCCTTCCATGATGCTGAATTCTATGTTGGGAAAATCCCTCTGAAACGTTCTGACCAGCTCAGGCAGCCATGTAGTCGCTACGCTCGGATAGGCAGCTATGGTCAGATTACCTACCGCCAGGCCCTGAAGCTCAGACGCGAGCTCATACATTTCTTTTTCTCTTGCGAGAAACGATCTGACGATCGGCAGGAGCTTGCGGCCTTCATCCGTGACAGTGACGCCTTTCTTCGATCTGATCAGAAGGTTGAGCGACAGTTCTTTCTCAAGAGCAGCAACAAGCTGACTCACAGCCGAAGGCGTGTAGCCCAGCGCGTCCGCCGCAGCCTTGAAGCTGCCGCGCTCAACTGATTCAAGAAACGCCTTGCATCTTGCGCTCTCCATACTGATTCTGCTCCCTTCGTCTGTTACGCTGTTCTCATTCAGGCAGAAATGATCCTCTGCCGTTCCTTTTAGTAAGAGTATACCCTAATTACACTTTCAGTGTATGAGAAAAAACATTTCTTCTCTTTCAATTACGTCCGCGCCGGGGAAAATGCGGTGCATCGCAGCTGTTTTCAGTAGTTTTATCCTTTGGACGGTACCATTAAGTCTGGCTTATGTTTCGATTCAAAAACAATAAATTTACAAATTATTTGTGCGGGAGTACAATGCAATTGCAAAGGGGATAAGACTTAAGATCTGGAACGGGTCGAGAGAACATCCTGATTGTCCGGGGTTAAATATGGATGTAAATAAAGGAGGTGCATGGTCATGTTATCAACAGTAATCGTAACAGGTGCTTTCGTAGCAGTTCTTGTAGCTAAGTGGAATTTCTACAACAAGTATTACTCACATAAGAACCATTGATCACGTATCTTCATTAATGTGAAAAAAACGATACCAATACGAAAAAACTGATGCCGTAT
This sequence comes from uncultured Eubacteriales bacterium, assembly GCA_900317675.1. GTDB lineage: Bacteria > Bacillota > Clostridia > Peptostreptococcales > Anaerovoracaceae > Crickella. The sequence continues at coordinate 6,169 of ONHU01000046.1, read as the reverse complement.
ATATCGATATGCGGCATCAGTTTTTTATTATTTCTCTGAAAAGTAGCTTTCTGTATACTCCAGGAATTTCTTTGCAGCGTTAGTCATCTGTTCACGTGAATTGACAGCGATACCGAATGTTACAGATGCAGGCGGATCGAGCGGGAGCTTGACCAGATGTTCGTTCCATGCCTGTGCGCTCAGCTCGTTTACAAGACTGACTCCGAGTCCCATCCTGACAAGCGCAAGTGTAGCCGGAGTATCGTAAGTCGTATATTTTATCTCAGGGTGTACTTTGTTCTTCTTAAGGATGCTGAGTATTTCCTGCTCGCGTCCCCACGAGCCGAGGATAAAATCATTTTTCTCACATTCTCTGATCGGGAAGCTGGCTCGGGAGGCAAGCGGATGATCTTCAGGGACCGCTGCGATGATCGCAGTTTCTGTCAGAGGGATCCAGTCGTAAGGCATAGGATCCGCCCAGGCGAGGAATCCGATATCCGCTTCATTTCTGTCGAGGCGCTGGAAGATGTCTTCTCTGATACTCTCCATGATGCTGAACTGTATTCCCGGGTAGTCGGCCTTGAAGCGCCTGACGATCTCAGGCAGCCAGGTCGTCGCTATGCTCGGATAGCTGGCAATCGTGATCTTGCCTCTGGTAACTCCTTTCAGTTCGGAAGCGAACTGATAGATCTCCTGCTCCTGGGCAAGATAGGACCGGACGACAGGGACAAGCTCGTATCCTTCTCTTGTCAGTTCGACACCTTTCTGTGTACGTACAAAAAGCTTGAGTCCCAGTTCCTTTTCAAAGGCTGTGATCAGCTGGCTTATAGCTGAAGGCGTATAGCCCATAGTATCGGCAGCAGCTTTGATACTGCCGCGGTTTGCGCATTCGATGAATGCTTTGCAGCGGGAGTTTTCCATGTCTTAAACACTCCTTCCCGGATAACTGCCGTTTTATTTCCCTGCCTTTTTCATGACCTCTGCAGCAAGTGTCTCGCCTTCCATGATCAGCGCTCCGGCTTTTTCGACCATCTCTTGGGCAAGAGCCGCATCACGTCTCTGGATCGCAGGGAGATTGGCTTCAACGTTATAAAAAGCTGAAAGCAGGCCTGAACTCAGGCAGTGTGTCGCTACGAGGACATCGCTTAAAAGATTGGCGTTAGAGCTGCCCGGCATGTTGACAGCAAGTCTGAGAGCAGCCACGGAATCCTCCATGACAGCAAGCGGAGCCTTAGCTGCCGCGACTGAAGCCTCGCCGATAGACGCAGATCTGACGGCTTTGAGTCCGCTCTCGATCTGATCCATCAGTTCAGGCGTCATGCCTTCCTCTTCGTCTATGTCCTGTATATCGCGGCCTGCAGCGCGAAGTTCTTCGATAACTGCCGACACTCTGTCTACCTGGATATCACTGAATTTGCGCGGCATGCCAAAAGCAGCGGAGACTTTCGTGAATGCTTCCGCGTCATGATCCATACCTTCGATGAATCTGCCCAGAAGCACTTCGGCTTCATCTCTGATCCTGATGTTGAGCTGCTCAAATTCAGCGTATTTTGCTTTGCCGATCGTATGATTGGCAACCATCATGAGCAGTGAAGCTCCCATCGCTGAGCTCAGCGATGCGGCGGCTCCGCCGCCCGGGGTCGGCTCGCCCGACCCGAGCTTCACGAGAAATTCCTTTACAGTGTCATTAGCGAAACTTTTGTTATCTGCCATTTTTTCCTCCGGACGGTAACTATTTGAAATATCTGACTGCAGCGTCGAACATCTTCATGAAGTATTCGCCCTCTACGTTTTTGTACAGTCCGCTGCCGACTCTCTCTGCGTGAGCCATCTTTCCGAAGACTCTGCCGTCAGGCGAGGTGATACCTTCTATCGCCATCATCGAGCCGTTCGGATTGAATCTGATATCGCTGCTCGCGTTGCCGTCAAGGTCAACATACTGAGTAGCGATCTGTCCGTTGACCGCGAGTTTTCTGATCAGCTCTTCATCCGCAAGGAATCTTCCCTCGCCGTGGGATACAGGAGCTGAGTAGATCTCGCCGACTTTTGTGAATCTCAGCCAAGGCGACTTGTTGGAAGCTACCCTTACTCTGACGATCCTGGACTGATGGCATCCGATCGTGTTGTATGTCAGCGTCGGACAGTTTTCATCTGTGTCTATGATCTTGCCGTAAGGCACGAGACCGAGCTTGATCAGCGCCTGGAAGCCGTTGCATATGCCGCAGATCAGTCCGTCTCTGTTGTCAAGCAGGTCTGTGACCGCATCCCTGATCTCTTCGTTTCTGAAGAAAGCAGTGATGAACTTCGCAGATCCGTCCGGCTCATCCCCGCCGGAGAAACCGCCCGGTATGAATATCATCTGCGATTCTCTGAGTTCGCGCGCGAAATTCTCAACCGATTCCCTGATATCCTCCGAGGAGAGGTTCCTGATGACCATGATCTCAGGAACAGCGCCTGCTTCTCTTACAGCGCGCGCGCTGTCGTATTCACAGTTGGTTCCCGGGAATACAGGGATCAGGACCTTTGGCTCGGCTCTCTTGTAGATAGGCGTGTGCCATCCTCTGTTTCTGTAATTCAGGGTCTGGATCTGTCCTGTCTTGTTGTCCGCGTTGTTAGGGAATACGCTCTCGAGCTTGCCTTCATAGCGGAACAGGAGATCTCCGATTGGGAGCTCTTCTCCGTTCCATGTGATGGACTGTCTGTCTGAGGTATATCCGAGTTCTGTGATGGTCACGCCGCGTTCGAAGTTTATGTCTTCCTCTGTCAGCTCGAGGATCACAGAACCGTAATGATATCCGAACATCTCTTCAAGGCTGACTGCAGAAGCGCCGCTTCCGAAGTCAAAACCGATCCCGTTTCCGTAGGTCATCTTCATGACAGCTTCCGCTATTCCGCCGATTCCCGGTGTATAAGCGGCAGCGACCTTGCCCTCTTTGATCAGCAGGGATGTCTTTTCCCATATCCTGATGAGCGAATTCGGTCTCGGAAGACCTGCCCCGACACCCGAATTATCCGTTTCTTCTTCCGGACTGATCATGACGACCCTGTGGCCCGCCTGTTTGAATTCAGGCGAAACGATATCCTGCACCTTGCCCATCGTGACCGCGAATGAGATCAGTGTCGGAGGCACATCGATGTCTTCAAAGGTGCCGCTCATGGAGTCCTTTCCTCCGATCGAGCCTATACCGAGTCCCATCTGTGCTTCGAATGCTCCGAGCAGAGCTGCCAGAGGCAGTCCCCATCTTGCAGGATCCTTTCTGAGTGAAGGGAAGTATTCCTGGAATGACAGATATACATCGCTGATATCTGCTCCTGTCGCGATCAGCTTGGCGATCGACTCAACGACTGCGAGATATGCGCCGTGATAAGGCGAAGCTGATGAGATGAACGGGTTGTAGCCCCAAGACATCAGCGAGCAGTCATCGGTATGTCCCTTCTCAAGCGGGATCTTGTGGACCATCGCCTGGATCGGGGTCAGCTGGTTGCGTCCGCCGAACGGCATCAGCACTGTGCCCGCTCCGATCGTCGAATCGAATCTTTCAGAGAGTCCTCTCTTGGAACATACATTGAGATCCTCTGCGACCTTTGCATAGAGTCCTGCGAAAGCATTTTCTCCTGCTTCCTCTGCATACTTGTCATACAGGCTTGTATGCTTCCAGTCCTTAGGAGACGCAGGCGCGATCTCGATGTGTTTGTCTGCTCCGTTGGAGTTAAGGAATTCTCTGCTTATATCTACGATCTTTCTGCCGTTCCAGTTCATCACCAGTCTAGGCTCTTCTGTCACGACAGCGACCTGTACGCACTGGAGGTTTTCCTGCGCGGCAAGTCTCATGAACATATACTTATCTTCTGCGCTGACTACGCAGGCCATTCTCTCCTGGGATTCTGAGATCGCCAGCTCTGTTCCGTCGAGGCCTTCGTATTTCTTAGGCACTGCGTTCAGATCGATCTCGAGTCCGTCAGCAAGCTCTCCGATGGCTACGCTCACGCCGCCGGCTCCGAAGTCGTTGCATCTCTTGATGAGACGTGTCGCATCTCCATTGCGGAACAGTCTCTGGATCTTGCGCTCCTCAGGAGCATTTCCCTTCTGGACTTCCGCGCCGCAGGTCTCTACGGAGTGAGAGTCATGCGCTTTGGATGAACCAGTCGCTCCGCCGATACCATCGCGTCCTGTCGAGCCTCCGAGCAGAAGCACTACATCGCCTGCTTCCGGTCTCTCTCTTCTTACATTGAAAGCCGGAGCTGCCGCCATAACGGCGCCGACCTCCATCCTTTTGGCTGCGAAGCCCGGATGATATATCTCATCGACCATACCGGTGCAAAGGCCGATCTGGTTTCCGTAGCTTGAGTAGCCCCTGGCAGCTGTTGTTGTGATCGATCTCTGCGGAAGCTTGCCCGGAAGAGTCTCGGATACAGGCTGAAGCGGATCAGCCGCGCCGGTCACTCTCATAGCGGAATAAGCGTATGCTCTGCCGCTGAGCGGGTCTCTGATGCATCCGCCGAGGCAGGTCGCAGCGCCTCCGAACGGCTCGATCTCTGTCGGATGGTTGTGTGTCTCGTTCTTGAACAGCAGGAGCCATGGTTCGCTCTCTCCGTCGACCTCTACGTTGATCTTGACGGTGCAGGCATTGATCTCTTCAGAAACATCGAGCTTGTCAAGTCTGCCGAGCTTCCTCAGATATCTGACAGCGATCGTCGCCAGATCCATGAGGCATACCGGTTTGGTGCGTCCGAGCAGCTCTCTGGTCTTGATATAGTCATCATAGGCATTCTGGAGGACTTCGTCTTCAAACTTTACGTTGTCGATGACTGTCCCGAATGTCGTATGTCTGCAGTGATCTGACCAGTAGGTGTCGATCATCCGAAGTTCTGTGATCGTCGGGTTTCTGTTTTCTACGTTATTGAAATAGTCCCTGCAGAGTGCGAGGTCATCCTCGTCCATAGCCAGGCCCATATCCCTGATAAAACCGGCAAGCTTGTCATCGCTCATATATGTGAATCCGAGGACACTCTCTACCGTCTCAGGGATCTCGTATTCTGTCCTGAGCGTCTCAGGCATCTCGAGACTGGCTTCTCTGGTCTCTACCGGATTGATCACGTGCTTTTTGATCGCCGCGATATCGCCGTCTGTGAGTTTTCCATAGAGGACATATACTCTTGCAAACCTGATCGTCGGTCTTTCGCCCTGCGAGATGATCTGAATGCACTGCTCAGCAGAATCAGCTCTCTGATCGAACTGTCCCGGAAGAGCCTCGACTGCAAACACTGCAGCAACCTCTCCGTCAAGAAGCGCGCTCAGTCTGTCGGAAGTGTTGTCGAGCTGCGGCTCGGCAAAAACCTTGTAGCGGCAGCTTTCGAACAGGTCTTTGTCGATATTGTCTGCGTCATATCTGTTGATGACGCGTACATCCTCGAGACCCTTGATGCCCAGAAGCGTCCTGGCATCGCTTTTCAGAGCTGCAGCCTCATTGGCCAGCTCCGGTTTTTTCTCTACGTATAACCTGTAGACCATTTTTTATCTCCTCTATTTACAAGCTCTTAGCGCTCTCTGTCCGATATCCACTCTGTAGTATTTGTTGGCAAAGTCTATCTGATCGAGCATATCGTATGAAGAATCGACAGCCTCTGCAAGAGTCGGTCTGACTGCAGTGACTCCCAGCACTCTGCCTCCGGATGTCAGCAGTTTGCCGTCTTCTTCCATAGCGCCTGCGATATATATGTATGGCCACAATCCGTCAGGGATCGTGATCTCATATCCTTTTTCGTAGCTGACAGGATATCCGTCAGAGGCCGCGACTACGCAGCAGGCATAGCTGTCAGACCATTTTACCTCGACCTCGCTGAGTCTCTCTTCCGTAACAGCCTTCATGACTGTCAGAAGATCCGTCTCAAGAAGAGGCAGCACGACCTGTGTCTCAGGGTCACCGAACCTGCAGTTATATTCTATCACCTTAGGGCCGTCTTCGGTTATCATGAGGCCAAAATACAGGCATCCTTTGAAGGTCCTGCCTTCGGCATTCATCGCGCGGATGGTAGGAAGGAAGATCTCTTCCATACATCTTGCCGCTACCTCGTCTGTATAGTAAGGATTCGGAGCGACAGTTCCCATTCCTCCGGTGTTGAGCCCTGTATCTCCGTCACCGGCGCGCTTGTGGTCCATGGAGCTGATCATCGGCACGATCGTCTTTCC
>ONHU01000131.1 GCA_900317675.1 uncultured Eubacteriales bacterium | reverse complement strand
ACAGAGAGGATGATCAGTGAAAACATCCGGGCGGCGCAGGAGACAGGAGCCTGTGAAACAGCCTTTCCGGCAACGGATACTATTGTTGAGACTTGCGACGGGAAAACAGTCGTAAACGTTCCGGACAGGTCCCGACTTTGGATGGCTCAAACACCGCAGACTTTCAGAGCGAAGAGGCTCCGGGAACTGTACCTGAGCCTGACAGAAGAAGAAAAAAGCGTCCTTACGGACGCGGCGCGGATATATATCATGAAAGGGGAACCTGTCAGCATCGTCAGAGGCGAGAGCACCAACATTAAGATCACATATCCCGGAGACATACAGATAGCTGAAGCAATACGGAGGATACATTTTTAGCAGCTCTTTTGTTGCGGATTTCCATACACTAGTTTAATCGGATTCTGTTACTATAACAGGTACCCGCTGTAAGTATATTTCCGGATGATGGTTGTTGGCTTACCTTATTTTGAGTCTGTCGAAAAAGGACAATTAAGAGACTTGTAAGCTACCTTTACAGAACAATCAAACAGTTTCACATAATAAATCCCGAAAGGTTAGATGCCCGGTCTTTCTTTTCGGGCTAATTTTATTGTTAAGAATCTATTACTACAATGTTTAAAGCAGCTTCTAGTAAGAGATTGATTACTTCATTACGGGATCTGTTTGACTCGGTAGCAACGATATCAAGTCTGGTTATCAAGTCATCTCGCATCCTGACAGAAACTATTTTATGTCCATCGTCTCCCCATTTTTTGGATTTTGTTAGAGTCGGGAGATTTTAACCACTCTGAGTCAGGCGAAATTCGCCAATCAGAGTCAATCAATAAAAACCAATCACCCGGACTTTACTTATTGAATTAACTATTCAGATTGTTCAGAGGAACTTGCTGCACTCACCCTTGTGGTTTTCAGGGCAATGTTCTCAAGGTGTTTTCCTCTGAAACTGTCACCGCGAATATTGAATACGGTAGCGTCATCAAATATCCGATCAAGTGCACACAGAAGGTCGTCGTCTTCATTGAAGTCGTTCTTCCATAAGGCCGGAACCTTGTTGCTTGTGAATATGATGTTGTTCGTACCATCGCGGTTGTAGCGTCTGTCGATCATGTCGAAGAAGAGCCTGGTGTTTTCCTTGTCGAATTCACAGCGCCCAACTTCATCGATGATCAGACAGGCAGGTCTGACGAGGCCATTAAGACAGGAAGCCTCTTTACCGCTTCTTCTCGCACTGGTGAACCTGTCGCGAAGCTCAGACATTTTTATGAAGTATGTCTTGAGTCCGTTCTGGCAGCATTCATAGCCATATGCCTGAGCCAGATGAGTCTTACCGGTTCCCGGTGGACCAATAAAAGCCAGGTTCTTATGAGCACGAATGGCATTGAGCGCAGGCAAGGATTTGAGCCTGTCTGCATGCTTGCCCTTAATGACACTGAAGTCGAAATTGTCGAATGTTTTCGGAACTTTCTGAGGAAGTCTGCTGGTGCGAAGATACATATCTATCGTGTTGCGGACCTTCTTGTCCCGAAGGTATTCGAGAAACTGGTCGACTGCAGACATCTGCTCCTGGCTGAAGCCGTGCTCCTCAAAGAATCTTGAGAGCTCAACGACGTCATAATCCAGTTTGAGTATTTTAGCCGTTGACTCAAATGGATCGAATGGAAGGTCGTTCACAGGATCACCTCCTCATCGAATCTGAATTTGTCAAAGGCAGAATCCTCAACGGGAGCAGCAATCATCTGTATGCGTGTCATTGCCGGCGCTGAAGGAAGTTCCTCAGGCATAGTAGTTTCCGGGAACTGATCTCTGCAGTAGCTGTCAAGCTTGCCCCAGGTAACATCGTGTGTAACGAGCAATTCCTTGAGATCCGCTGAGTAGATATACAGGGTATCCTTCTTCCTGCAGACACGGGCAGTCTGACCGATGTATCTGTAAGGAACGCCGAACCTGCGACTCTCATAGCTGATGAAGCCATCAAAGGATATCTTCCTAAGAGGAAATAGATACATCAGCATCTCCGGATCCTCTTTCAAGGGAAGTGCCACTTCAGAACACTTTGATGAGTGCAGATAATCCGGTATGTCGTCGATCACTTTGTGGTACTTGGCATTATGCTTGTCGCACCATCTGAGTGCCTGCTCATTCAGGTCAGTGATGTTCCAGAACAGCCTGCCTGCAAGGAAATTATCCTTAACGAAGCGGATTAGTCTCTCGACCTTTCCCTTGGTAAACGGATGTCTTGGCTTGCACAGCTTGGTTCTGAAGCCGACAGTATTCATGAAAGACTCATAGTCCTTGTTCCATACAGGATGGCCATCGAGATCCCTTCTGTCGACGACACTCTTCATGTTGTCGGTGAGAATATACTTCGGGATGCCCATCATGTAGAATGCATGGATCATGCCTATGAACAGGTTCTCCTGCTTGGCGTTTGGAAAGAATTCGATGTACATCTTCCCGCAATGGTGACAGATCATTGCGAAACAGGCTACCTTGGATTCATTGCCGTTTGGATCAACGACCCGTGTGAAGCCCCAGTCCATCTGGAAGGCCTCCCCGGGATCAGTCTTGTAACGGCGGCCACGGTTGCCCTGAGGAGCGACCTGCTGACGTTTAGCAGGCACAAGGTCTTTATGATCATTGATGTAGTTCTTGACCGTTGTGAGGCTGCCTGTATATCCGACATCCTCAAGCTGCTCAAGGATCACCACTGAGTTTTCAACTCCTGCCATGAGCATATTGTCTATGACAGAAGTGAATCCACTCAGGATCGTATTCTCGGCCTTACGGCCTTTGTTGCCATGAGGCTTAGGCTGAAAGTTATCTTTTTTCAGCTTACGCAGTCGGGCTCTTGTGATCCCGGTCCTGCGCTCAAGTTCTGCAAGATTGATGTTCTCGAGAGAGAACGAATCTCCTTGCGCGACTTTCATAGCGTCAATGGCTTGTGTTATTATTTCTATACGCAAGTCATTACCTGATTGATTGTTCATATACCTCCTTTGCCAGGTGATTGGTCTCATCCTAGTCTAAAGGATTATGTGAACGAAGGTAATGGCTTTTATTATTTGACTGAGATTGGTTAAAATCGCCTGACTCAGAGTGGCTGATTTAAACTGACTCTAACAATGGCTTCAAAGTATCCGGGCAAGGAGGAGAAGGAAGTCAGGGGACAGCTCGGTATCATCAAGCATTCCGCTGAAACTATCAACCGCAGGGTGCAGGAAGCAATAGAGCTTGGTCGCAGCGGCCAGAACAAGGACGACAGAGAAGCGAGGTAGCCTATGCAGAGAACAAAGAAGCTGGAGATAGATGAGTATGAGCAGGGTATACTGATCAACGCTCTGAAT
>ONHU01000048.1 GCA_900317675.1 uncultured Eubacteriales bacterium | reverse complement strand
ATGATGCTTACCAAAACAGCGCCGAGCACATCTATAAGCAGGTATACGAAAGCTGTCCTCTTGCCGTTCGTACTTGCTCCAAGAGCACTTAACATTACAGGGACCGAAGCTCCGATTCCAATACCCATCAGAATAGGCAGCGCCATATCGAATTCCACAGCACCTGTCATGGCAAGGGCCTGAAGAATACCTACTGCAGCACTTGCGCTCTGGATCACAGCTGTGATCAGCGCGCCTGCCAGTACGCCAAGCACCGGATTAGTAAAGCTTGTCAGCATATTGATGAACCGGGGATCTTCCCTCAGAGGTGAGATCGCGCCTGACATCATGCTCATGCCATACATAAGGACTGCGAATCCCATCATGATGCCTCCTATATTCTTGTGGGAGGCCTTTTTTGCAAACATCCACAGGATGATTCCGATCAGAGCTACGACACCGGTCAGTATCTCAGTGCTGAAAAAAGATGCAACATTTGATCCGCCTATACTGTTAAGCGCAAGGATCCATCCTGTGATACTGGTTCCGAGGATCGCGCCGAGAATGACCCCGATTGCCTGTTTGACACTCATCATTCCTGAGTTAACAAAACCAACGACCATGACGGATGTTGCCGATGATGACTGAATTGCTGCAGTGACACCTGTTCCCAGAAGGATTCCTTTGATAGGATTCCCCGCCAGTTTGAACAGTATCATCTCCATTTTGCTGCCTGCGACTTTTTTAAGGGAATCCCCCATTACGGACATTCCGAACAGGAAACATGCTACCCCTCCAAGCAGCGAAATTACAGTACTAAAATCCATTAAATATCCTCCAAATGTAATGTGTTTCCAAATATTATCGATGCCGGGATCAGGAGCCGATCCCGACCTTCTATAAAAAAGAGACTTTCACCGAAATATGAACTATTACGGTAAAAAGTCTCGCTTCTTCCAACATATTCCGGGGTTGATTTCCCGTATTGACGAAATATGCCACGCATTGCTGCGCAAGCTACTCCCTATTAAACCAGTTTAAATATCCCACATGGGAGCAGTAATGTCAAGAAAAAAGTCATGTCTGAAGCGGCGAATTGTTTGATGATTGAATTCACACTAACAGGTGCGATTACAGCAGTATCGTGATAACATAAATCAGAATATTAAAACCAGAAAACAGCATTCCGGGAGCAAAGAGATGATCAATAAAGAACCGGCAAATATCAGAATGATCGTAGAAGATGAGGAGGCTCTGTATTCAACATTCAGCCCGGATGCTGAATTCAAACATCCGGTGAAATCTTATATCAGATCAAAGGTGGATGCTGAACATGGATTACGGAACAACAATGATCATGGCGCACAGGGGTTATTCCGCAGCGGCCCCTGAAAATACGATACCGGCTTTCCAGAAGTGTATTGATAACAGGTTCACCGCAGCAGAGCTTGATGTTCAGATGCTTGCAGACGGGACGATCGTCGTTCTTCATGACGACAATCTGAAAAGAACCGCAGGCATTGATAAAAATGTCTGGGAGGTCACTTACAGCGAGATCAAAGATCTCGACAATGGGTCATTCTTCGATAAATCATACGCCGGGACCACGATCCCGACTGCGGGTTTTCGTCTGGACTGTCAACGAAGAGGATACGATGAAAAAGCTTGTAAGCCTCAATGTCGATGCGATACTTACCAATGATCCTGCACTGTGCAGAGAAGTCATCGATCAGTATAGTTCAAACGTCATGAATATAGTGCAGAGGATACACTCGGCATTTTCATTCTTATAGCAGGATGCCCCGCGGCATTCCTTCGCCGGCACCCGTCCGACTAGAATGTATTTCTCTGAAGATAGCTGACTGCTTCCTCAACTATATATGTTGCGTTCATGCCATCTGCCCTGATGACATCCTGATGCGGAAGCTCACCATGGATATCCAGATGCGAGTATTCTGCAAGCAGGTTCTTGAAGTAGTTATTGTCGTCAATGCATGACGGATCAGGCTGCACCAGGCAGATGCTGTATGCCTGAAGGATCGAATATACAGACACTCCGTTCCATGTAAGGCCGCGGTACTTCTCCAGTTCTGCCGGAGGGAAAGGTGTGCATTCGCGGTAGATTTCCATCGCTTTCCAGAGTGCCTTTGTCTCCTCTTCATTAAGCGGCTCTGCTTCATTTGATGTCCTGCAGTTATCATTTACCTGATCAATCGTCGACATTCCCGAAAGCACCGCAATAACCCCTTCAAGCTGCGAAGCAAATCTGATTGACCATGAAGCGATCGACTTGTCCGGGCAAACATCCCTGAGGACTTTTTCAGCCGCATCAGGAAGTTTGGCAAGTCCGCCGCCTTTTACTGCCTCCATAACGATCACTTCTTTGCCGTGCCTGCGGATGATCTCATAACATTCTCTGGCTGCCACAAAATCGCTGTCCCAGTCGATCGGGTTAAGCGCGATCTGAACGAACTCAATCTCAGGATGAGTTTTGAGCACACGCTCGAGAAGCGCCGGCGAAGAGTGGAATGAGATGCCGAGATGTCTGATTTTGCCTGCTTCTTTCCAGGCTCTTGCGTGGTCAAAGAGATGCTCAGTGAGGAACAGGCCATCTCCCTTTCCTTCTATGCCGTCGTACCAGACTGTCTGCAGGTTGTGCAGAAGATAGTAGTCAAAGTATTCAACGCCTACATTTTCAAGCTGCTGCGCAAATGTCTTCTCAACCTCTTCTTCTGACATCGGTATGAATGACGGGAATTTTGTCGCAATGCGGAAGGAATCCCTCGGATGCCTCTCAACAAGCGCTTTGCGTGCAGCTTCCTCGCTCTTTCCGTTATGATATACGAAGCTGGTATCAAAGTAGTTGAATCCTGCTTCAAGAAACGCATCTACCATTCTGTTGAGATGCTCATAATCAAAGTTCGTCGGATCACTGTCTATGACAGGAAGTCTCATCATTCCAAATCCAAGGTTTTTCATCATCATTCTCCTTCTGTTTTCAAATTCTTATCAGGACCGCCATTGATATGCCGATCAGTATGCGCCTGTTCATTATCTAGATGCTGTCTCTTACAGCTTGCTCTGATTCCGGGACTTTTCCATCCGACGACTGATCATCCGCACCTTCATCCTGCTGCGTCTGCTCTGTCCTGACCTCGTAGGATCCTTCAAGCGTGCAGTCAGCCGCAATTCACCTCAGGTTCCTTGCCATTTCTCTGATCTCATCGAGAACTTCATCCGTGACTTCTCCATGAGCCGTGAAGAATCCCTTGTCTTCAAGTTTCAGATACCCCAGAAAATCCCCGTCAAAGGAGAACCTGGCGCCATCATACTGATCCTTGTCTCCTGATGCCAGAAACATAGCGACATATTTCAGACTCTCAGGAGCCTTCGGATAGAGTGCCGAATAGAATCTGTCAATCGCGCACTTGAGCTGTCCGCTGATACCGTGATAATAGATCGGCGCAGCAAGTACCAGAAGCTCAGCATCCTTGAGCTCTGTGTAGATCTTCTGCATGTCATCCTTCTGGATGCAGGTGCCTTCGCCCTTTCCATGGCAGTATTCGCATGCCAGGCAGCCCTTTATATTCATTTTACAGACATCAAAGCGCACAACCTTGTGGCCTGCACCTTCAGCAGCCTCCGTGAATGCTGATGCCATTTTTGCCGTATTGCCCTGCGGGCGAGGGCTTCCGTTTAACAATACTGCTTTCATTGATCATTCTCCGATTTTTCTTAAAGATACTTTTCAAAGAAACTCTGAAGCTTGTCGAACGGGATCGCGTCTGTCTCGCCGCCATCGTACAGGTCGCAGTGAGATGCGCCTTCGATTGTCAGAAACTCCTTGTTGTCAGTGTACTTATTTCCTTCGATCATATTATTATATGCGTCTTTGCCAAAGTAATATGAATGTGCCTGGTCGCCGTGCATGATCAGAACAGCGCTGCGGATCTCATTTGAATACTTCAGGATCGGCTGGTTCATAAACGATTCGCATCCGATCGCATTCCATCCTTCATTGGAATTGAGGGATCTTGCGTGATAGCCTCTGTCTGTCTTGTAGTAAGCATGATAGTCTGCGACAAACTGAGGGATCCCCTCCGGCAGCGGATCGATCACTCCGCCGGCGCGTGTATATTCATCTGCCTTGAGATCTGCAAGTCTCTGGGCATTCATGGCAGCTTTCTTCTCATAACGCTGCTCTTCGCTGTCCTCAGAGTCGAAGTATCCGTTGGCATTGACTCTTGTCATGTCATACATTGTAGAAGCGACCGTTGCCTTGACTCTTGTATCAAGGGCTGCTGCGTTGAGCGCCATTCCGCCCCATCCGCAGATTCCGATGATACCGATCCGGTCTGCGTCGACCTTATCGTTCAACGACAGGAAGTCTACAGCTGCCATGAAATCTTCTGTGTTGATGTCCGGGGAAGCCATGTATCTTACATTTCCGCCGCTTTCGCCTGTGAACGAAGGGTCAAATGCTATGGTGAGGAACCCTCTCTCAGCCATTGTCTGCGCATAAAGTCCGGAGCACTGCTCTTTTACTGCGCCGAACGGTCCGCTCACTGCGATTGCCGGCAGCTTGCCCTCTGCAGCCTTAGGCACATACATGTCTGCTGCCAGTGTGATGCCATATCTGTTTACAAAAGTGACCTTACAGTGGTCTGTTTTTTCGCTCTTTGCAAAAGTCTTGTCCCATTCCGATACGAGTGTGAGGTTTTCTTTTCTGATCATTGTCGTTCTCCTTTATCTTGTCCCTTATAGTTTTTGCAGGATGATTATTTCAATGATTGTATTCTTCATGTCTATATAATAGTATCCCTCTATGATATTCGCTAATGGTTATAACGAATATCACAATATTCCTGTTTGGAATATCACTTTGCATTCACGCAGCAGTTCATTGATCACTTTTGAATAATCACATTTCCGCCTCTGAATGAATAATTCTGTCAGAGCAGTCAGATCGTCAGACTTCCTCATGCTCGTTCGGTCTGATCATGAGACTGTCTGCCACCTTGCTCGATTTATCGTTCTTCAGCGAGAAGTAGCCAATCGCCGAGAATACTACGGCTCCTATCAGATTAACCAGCAGATCCTTCATCGTATCAAGTATGCCTACATCCAGATATCCCCCCTCTATAGTAGTGACCGCTCCCGATGAAGTGGTGATCACTGTCTCGGCTATATCCTTTACATGTATGACCTCGCCTGAATTTTTCGGGTCCAGCGATACAGAGTTGATGGCGCTGATCACAAAATCCTTCTGCATATCCATGTTAAAGAACTGATCCATCGCGCATTCAAAGAACTCCCACAGCACACCGATGGTCATGGAAAAACAAAATGCGACGAGAGTCATATACAGCGGAGACAGATTGAAATCTTTGCTTCCCCTGTTGAGCAGGTAGATCAGTGAGAATCCTACCGCTGCAAAAAGGAATCCGTTGATCGTATGGAGCATCGTATCCCATCCCGGGATCTTCACATAGTAACTGTCGACTTCTCCCAATATCTCAGCAGCAAAGATAAAAGCGAAAATGATCGCCTCAAACAGAGGCGGAATGGTAAGATCCATTTTGTCTTCGATAAGAGCAGGAACAAGGAACAGGACCAGCACAAGGATGCATGTCGCAAAACTTTCATAGTTTTTTGTTACCAGGCAGCGGACAGCGGTAAGTAATACCATTACACGCAGCACTACAAACAAGATGAAAGTCTTTTTATTTCCAGATTTATAGCTGTCCATCAGCTTTTTCACATATTTTGTAAGTCTCAAAGCATACCTCCTTTTCTCTTGTTTTGATAATCAGTCTGCCGATTTCGGCACAGAATTGCAACCTGCGCTCCTATGAAGGTCCATGAGAACGAATGACCAGTGCGACATCGATAAATGCATAGTTCTGGCAAACGAAACACCGAGCTCCAGTCGGCGCCTTATGATCTCTCTGGAGTGTTCCTCGTCAATGGACCAGCTGTGCTGGCCTCTGTCAGATATCCAGAAGTCTGCATAAACAGGTGTATGTAATCTCATAGATGGATTGATACACATAGTCCACATTTGCTTCCTTCATAGCTGCCCGCTGTTTATCCGTCACAGCTGTGTAAGGATATATGCCGAACATAAACGGGAAGAAGATATAAATGAAAGTCTGTATCTCACCGTCAGTCATGTCAGGGCAGAATTTCTGAAGCAGGCTGCAGACATTCTGTATTGATGCTCCGTATGACACCTTAAAAGAAGTCAGCAGTTCCTGCCTGCTGTTAGTCTCCATGTCGAAATTGTTCATCGATAACAGTTTCAGGAGCTGCGCTCTATTGGTAAGCGACTTTGCTATCTTATCAGCGAGTTCAGCTTTAGTCAGGCTGTCGTAACTGCCCAGTATTCCCGTCAGTTCTTCATTCCAGCGGTCATATTCCCGTTCAAAGAGCGCAAGGAATATTTCTTCCTTTGTCTGGAAATAGTTATAGATGGTAGGTCTTGAAAAAGATGTCGCGTTTCCGATCTCCTTCAAAGTGATTTCTCTGAAACTCATCGTCTGATATAACTCTTCACAGGCATTGATGATTTCCTCGCGTCTCTGCGCTATCAATTCAGGTGTTCCCTTAAACATTGCTGATCCTTTCCGGTTTAAGAGCAAACGTGGTTGACACTGTGTCAACAGTTATATTTTACTCATTGGCTGACACTGTGTCAAGCCTCCCTTGCAGGTATCCGCAGAAAAAGCCCTTGAAACGGTTGATTTCAAGGGCTTTCCAGGGGAATGTATCAGTTTGTGTTTTCTCCGGATATTTCTACTCTACATCAGTATCGAAACCATACTGCTGATAGAGCGCTTTAGCATCATCATTTGTGATGTAAGCGATGAAGTCAGCAGCCGCCGCAGATTCTGCTTCGCTTGCATCCTGATTGACGACCTGAGCTACCGGGTAGATGATGTTGCCGGTAACATCATAGCCTACTGTCTCAAGAATTCTGATGCTGTCTTCATGTCCTACGGTATCTGAAAGGTATGTAGTTCCTACTTCGCTGGATCCTTCCTCAACAGCGGTAAGCACTTTGCTTACGTTACCCTGTTCACTGATCTCGACTCCGCCGAGCTGCTCAGATACTTCTTCAGTTGTGATGGCCGCAGGATCCTCTGCTTCAGCAAGAAGACCAAGATTGATCATCGCCTGCCTTGTGTACTTTCCTACAGGAACACTTCCGTCAGCAAGCGCGATACTCTTAGCATTGGCTATATCAGCGAGTCCTGTAACAGCTGTTCCGCTGTCCGGCTGTGTAATGACTACGAGCTGATTGTTGACTACATTGGTCCTCGTTCCCTCTACAACCATATCCGCTCCCTCAAGCTCATCCATCTGCTTCTGAGCCGCACTGAAGAAAACGTCGCAAGGAGCGCCTTCCTGGATCTGAGTGAGTAAAGCGCCGGAACTGTCAGCATTGATGACTATGTCCACATCAGGATTAGCTTCCTCATATGATTTCTCAAAATCTCCCATAACGTTGCCGAGAGATGCTGCGGCGAATACATTGACCGTAGTCTTTTCTGCAGTTTCACCGGCATCTTCTGTGTCTCCGCTTCCTCCGCATGCTGTCATGGCCAGAACAACAGCAAGCATCAATGCGATTGTCAGTAGCTTCTTTTTCATTTTTTTCTCCTTTACTTAAAATATTATAACAACGATAATTTATTATATAGCCAACCGATTATTTTTTCAAAACAATTCGGTTGCCTGATAAAATGCTCTCTGATGAAGGAGAGCATTTATATCTTCAGCGTCTTGCGCACTCGCCGCTTCTCCCCAGAAGCATCTCGAGTCCGTGGTCAAGCGATGTCAGCAGGTATTCCATGCATTCTCCGACTGCCTTCGGACTGCCCGGGAGGTTGATAATAAGTGTCTGCCTGCGTATTCCGGCAACACCTCTTGAAAGCATCCCTCTCGGAGTCTTGGTGATCGAATAGGCTCTGATAGCTTCCGCGATTCCCGGCGCCATCCTGTCACAGACTTCCTGTGTCGCTTCAGGCGTACGGTCTCTGAGAGCAAAACCGGTTCCGCCAGTCGTTATGATCACGTTGACCTGTCTCTGGTCAGCCAGTCTTATCAGCTGTGCCTTGAGCAGATCCGGTTCATCAGGAATAAGGATCTCTTCAACTATGTTATAGCCTGCTTCTGTCAGCATCTTCCCGATCAGAGGTCCGCTTTTGTCCTCGCGCTCACCTTTGGCTCCCTTATCTGAAAGAGTGATCCAGGCAGCCGTAAAAGGCCTTGCAGGATCTGCTTCGATTAGTTCGATCTCATCTCCGGCCTTTACCACACCGCCTTCAAGCACTACAGTGAAAACGCCTTCCCTCGGCATGATGCAGTCTCCGACCTGATGATAGATCGCGCAGTGAGAGTGGCACTCCTTGCCGATCTGTGTCAGCTCCAGAAGAGCATCGCCGATCCTGAATCTCGTTCCCACAGGAAGCGATCTCAGGTCGAATCCTTCTACAATGATATTCTCACCAAAAGCACCGAAGTCCACATCGGCTCCCTTCTCGCGGAAAGCCTCGATTTTCTCCAGGGCCAGAAGGCTTACCTGCCTGTGCCACTTGCCGGCATGCGCGTCATTCTCGATTCCCCAGTCAGGGACAAGCCGGATCTCCGGGACTTCTGTTTTCTGCGTTCCCTTCCGCTCGCTTATACAAACTGCAATTACCTTGCCGTTAACGCTCATGATCTATCCTCCGATCTGTGACATCATTCTTCGTTCTGATCTTTTCGGCGCATTGTTGAAGCAATGCTGCCCCGGCTTCATCAGAACTGCTTCTGTCAGTTTTTCCTGTATCTCTTCTATTGTCCCTGAAAGGACCGGTTTCAGATCCACGCTGTCCTCATAGCACAGACATGGTTTGATCAGGCCCTGTGAAGTAAGGCGGATCCTGTTGCAGGAAGAGCAGAATACGCCGTGCATCGCACTTATAAATCCTATGCTTCCGGATTTCTCAGGATGTCTGAAGTATACAGCAGGTCCGTTCCCGTGAACGCTTTCATCCGGTTCGAGTTCCGGCCAGCGCGTTCTGAGTTTCATCAGTATCTGTCTGTTGGCGACTCCCAGATCCGGATTCCCTGCGCCAATCGGCATCATTTCGATGAACCTGACATCTATCCCTTTGCCAAAAGCAAGCTCGGCAAAGCGGTCTGTCTCATCTTCGTTGAAGTCCTTCTGGATGAGGCAATTGATCTTGGTCCGGATCCCGCTTTTCACCGCAGCATCGATCCCTGACATCGTTCTTTCAAGACTCCCGCCTCCGGTAATATATCTGAAGCGGTCCGGATCCATGGTGTCCAGACTGATATTCACTGCATCGAGTCCGGCGGCGACAAGATCATCCATATATCTCTCAAGTTCCACCCCGTTCGTCGTAAGCGTCACCTGCTCTGTCCCCGGGATATCCTTAAGTCTCTTCACAAAATCCGGACAGCCGACTCTGACAAGAGGCTCCCCTCCTGTCACTTTGAACTTCGTGATCCCGATGCGCGACGCGGCAGTGCAAATACGCTCCATGTCCTCATATGAAAGGATATCATTATGCGAAACTTTATCACAACCATCCGGCATGCAGTATTTGCACCTTAGGTTGCATCTGTCAGTGATCGATACACGCATATATTCGATTTTACGTCCATATCTGTCTTTCATGTTTATTTACCGATTATGATCTGTGGTAAATCGCGGCAGAGGCACTGTCCTGCAGCATCTTCGGTCCTAACGGGTTTTATGCTCCCCTCCCGGTGATCTCTTCAATTTTCTCTGCGATTCCGCGGATATCGTTTATATCTATTGTCTCTTCGCCGAAGTCTTTCTCAGGCATATCAGTCGCGATCAGGAATCTTCCCTCTCTGTTAGAGACTGGTTCGCAGGATATAGCTCTTCTCACAACTTCAATCTTATGGAACGCGCTGTCCTTGGCTCCTTCTATAAATATGATGTCAGCCTCGGGAAACAGTCTGATCAGATTATCATAGGTCTCTCCCGTTCCGATACGGTGTACAAACATCCTGTTTCCTGAAAAGCAGGCAGTCCCATATGCTCCGTGCTCAGTGAATTTCCTGGTGTCTGTCCCGTGAATATCGCAGTCAAAATCGTGTCCGTCATGTTTGATGACTGCTACTTTCAGACCTCTTCCTGACAGCTCTGATACCAGCCTCGTCAGGAGCGTCGTTTTTCCGGAATTCTTGATTCCCGATACAGCAATTACAGTCTGCATTTTTGCTCCTATCAGTAAACTCTTTGTCATCTACAGGAAAACTACCTGAACAGTGTCACCGGCCTTCAGTTTTTCCGTGCCGGCAGGAATGTCCAGAAGAGCATTTATTCCACGGCCGGATGCGATGTCCCCATTGCCTCCGGTATGTCCCTCGATATGAGCCTTTCCATCCTGGACATATGCTCTGATAAATCTTCTGACGGGACTCTTCTTATCGTAATCAGAGGTCAGGACTGCGCTGCCACGCAGCATTTCCAGTCTGGTATCGCCTGTCATTTTCATCAGCACCGGCCTGACTGCCAGATGCATGTCGATGAAGGCAGCGTACGGACTACCCGAAAGAGCCAGCACCGGCTGGGCTCCATACATTCCTGACAGCATTGCCATTCCCGGTTTGACTCCTATCTTCCAGAAAGTACGATCTATATCCAGTATCCTGAAGACATCATGCATGATGTCTTTTTTGCCTACCGATACGCCTCCTGTTGTGATTACCAGATCCGCTTCGCCGGCGTGCCTGCGGATCTTCCCAACCACATCCTCAGGATCATCTGAAGCGTGAAGAAGCGCAACAACATCGATCCCCCATTCACGAAGGATGGCTCCGAGTGTATAGAGGTTGGAATCATAGATCTTGCCGGGCGCAAGGACTTCACCGGGCATTACCAGCTCATCCCCTGTAGACATGAGCATCACCCGGGGCTTTCTGTACACTTTTACCTGTGCCAGTCCGAGGCTCGCCAGAACGCCGGTCTCAACAGGCTTGATATACGTTCTGTCCGCAAGAAGGGTGTCTCCCTTGCAGTAATCTTCTCCCTGACGGCAGTAATTCTGATACGGTTTCAATGAAGAGTATATGTTTACCGTTTCTTCACCATAGTCAGTGTCTTCCTGCCCTATGACCGCATCACAGCCATCAGGGATCGGCGCCCCCGTCATGATCCTTACAGCCTGTCCCGGTCTGACCGTCCCCTGATAACAGCTTCCCGCATCTACTTCGGTAACTACTGCGAGCTTTACCGGAGCCTCTTTGCAGGCACCTGCCGTATCCGCACTTCTGACAGCATATCCGTCCAGCGGAGATCTCGGGAAAGGCGGCTGATCGTGAGGCGCAAGTATGTTTTCTGCAAGTGTTCTTCCGCAGGAATCCCCGATGGATACTGTCTCAGTCTCTGTTATCTGCTCGGTCCTGCTTAAGATCAGCCTGA
>ONHU01000039.1 GCA_900317675.1 uncultured Eubacteriales bacterium | reverse complement strand
GCTTTCCATTTTTCGATATGTTGTATATCTGATGAAGAGAGGGAAAAGAAATGAAGAAAGGATTAAGCGTGCTTCTCATCGCAGCGGCACTTTTCGGATTTTACGGCGGCGCCGTCAATCTGAATGATGTATTAGCCTGCAAAGACTACTGGGAAGTAAAAGGTGAGGAAACAACAGCTGACATGAATAAGCTGGAAGATGGACTCAACCAGCTCAAGGAAAATGAAAAGGCTTACCTTGATGGCCTCGACGCAGTCAAGGATGGCGAGGAAACCCTTGCAAAGGGTGAAGCAGATTATGCAGCTGGTCAGGCTCAGCTTGCAAAAGGTGAAGCAGACTATGCAGCAGCACCTGGCAAGCTCGCTGATGCCAGAGCACAGATAGCTCAGGGCGAGAGTGATCTCGCTGCCGGAGCTGAACAATTGGATGGTCTCAGCCAGCTGATCAATGGTATCAACAAAATACTCAAGGGATATAAGAACAATTGGAGACCGGGATATGAAGCCCTCAAAGAAGGACGTGATATGCTCTATAAGGGATCCAGATCATCGATGAAGAGTCTGACAGATCTTGCCTTATTCCTTGATGATAATGCTTCCCGTGATGCTTACATCGCTGCTGTAGCAGATGTTGCGGGAGACGATGAGAAACAGACGGCAGATGATTATAAAGAATTCATCGACAGCACCAATACTATGGCGGACGCACTTCCGCAGATCCAGAAGAGCGTCAAAGAGAAAGACCAGCAGGCAAATGCATTGCTCGGAGCACTTAAGGCACCTTCAACTAATTTCGATTTTGCCGGTGTTGTCAGTGCAAAGAGGGAAGGCTTACTTGCTTTCGCGTCTCTGATAACTAATAAATCTCAAAGATCACAGTATGTGTCCGGCGTTAATACAGTAGCTGATGCTTATGATAACTTTAATAATCTTGTAGAGGAAAATTACAAGAAGGCTCTGAACGCGCCGAATGATGAGGTACCGAGCATGACCAATCTGGAGGCTGCAACTTATTCGGCATGGCAGCAATTCCTTGCATCAGGTGAAGGGCAGCAGACTATAGCAGGTACTAAGCTTCTGATGGCAAAAGGCGCCTTAGCTCAGCAGGGAGTCACTGATCCGACTGACGAGCAGATAGCAGCTGTTGCTAGTCAGATCTCTGATGATCAGGCAATTGAACAGATCAAGGCGGATCCTAATGCTAATGCTAAGATCGATGCTGCTGCCAAAGCAGGAATAAAAGAAAAAGTGAAGGCTCAGGTCAAGGCCGGTTATGAAAGCAATGGACAATTAACAGACGGCAGAAGTGACTTGACACAGGCAATGGCTACAATCGCCGCTACACTTGATTCCGTAAACGAGCAGGTAAACGGCAGTAAGAGTCTGATAAAGACTATGCTTCTCCCTGGCCTCAGGAAGTTTAACGGCAGGGTATCAACTGATGATGTTGAAGCACTTACGAGTGGACAGGATGAAGTTGCTAATGGAATCAGGACTATCGCACAGGCTGTTCTGGGAAACAAAGCTCTCAGAGACGGCGTTGAGGAAAATCTCGGAAGCGATGCTATAATGCTGCTTCAGGCATACAAGCTCGATCCTAATCCACTGAACACAGTACTGTCTGACTTCGCTGCTTTTGAAGGTCAGATGGATACAAAACCTGCTCTTGTTAATGTTCTTGTTAAGGCGAGAGGTCTTCTGGTTACAACAAAGGCCAATGGACAGGATGAATATGATGACGGCGTTGCTAAGCTTGCTGACGGTAAAGCACTGTATGCACAGGGACTTGCAGAATATGCCGCAGCTCCGGCAAAACTGGCAGAGGGCAGAAGGCAGCTTGCAGAAGGGCAGAAGAAACTTGAGGACGGCCGCAAGGAACTTGCTGATGGTAAGGAAAAGCTCGCAGAGTATGAAGACGGTGAGCAGCAGGTCAGAGATGGTCTTGCTACGCTCGTATCTACGCAGCCTGACGGAGGACTCACAAGTATCCTTGAGAGACTTGACGGAGACAAGAACTTTGACAATCCTAACGGACATCTGCTCCTCGACAAAGGTCTCGGTGCTGTAGATGTCGGAAGGGGCTATCAGGCTGATTCCGGAGAACTCATCACAGAAGAGATCACCAAGAGAGCAATCGGCACAGCCGCAGGATTTGCAGCCGCAGCTCTGGCATTACTTGCCGGGATCCTCTCCCTGCTCAAAAAGAATAAGGGAGCCGGTGTTGCAGCTATCATCACAGCTATCGCAGGCGCGGTAGGTATCGGTATAGGAACTAATGCAGGCATGGAATTCTCACACATCGCAGGTTCCACGATAGAAACAATGCCATGGGTAGCAGCAGGCATACTTGCAGTCGTCGCAGCTGCGCATGCTGTAGTACATTTCACAGGCAGCAATGCTGAGGAATAAGAGATCTGCACTTATAATCAACGATAGATCAGTTAAGGAAGACGGATTCTGGATCCGTCTTCCTTTTGTATATATGAATAATGTATACTGAACTGACAGGAGGGAAAAAGATGGGCAATGGCAGCTGGCAGTCAGTAAAAGCACGCGCGGAAGGTCTCAGGTGGCCGGAGGCGCTTATTGTGCTCCAGTCAGTCATATACGGTTTCGGAGATCCAATATCCAAGATAGCTTTTGAAGTGACTCCGGTCTATTCCATGATGTCAGTGCGTTATACGATCGCTTTTGCCGTTTGCTTTGTCCTGTTCCGCAGAAGGGTCATCAATACTCTGAAAACAGTACCTGTAAAAGCATGGCTGATCCCGGGTCTGTGTATAGGGATGAGCTATCTGCTGAACAATGTCGCGCTTTCACTTACAGAGGCAACTTCAGTTGCGTTTATCAGATCCTTGTCAGTGCTTATAACTCCTGTTTTCGCCTTCCTTGTGTATCATACACATTACAAATGGCAGCATATGCTGCTTCAGATACTGGTAATCCCGGGGCTGTATCTTCTGTGCGTGAGGGGCGGACTGTCAGGCTTCGGAACAGGCGAGGCTGTTACACTCGCGGCTGCGATCCTGACAGCAGGAGCGCTTGTTTTCAGCAAAAACTACCTTGAGATGGTGGATCCCGGAAGCATGACAACGCTTCAGGCTGCATGTTCAGCAGCTCTGGCGCTTAGCGGAAGTCTTATGTTTGAGGGAGGTATTCATCTCGAAAGGACAACGGGCACCGCATGGCTGATCATCCTTTACCTTGCGATAACCTGCACATTCCTCGGATATCTTATGCAGAATCTTGCGCTTACTAAGATCTCTGACCGGTCAGTAGCGCTGATACAGACACTGTGTCCTGTAATGACCGCCTTGTTTGCTTTCCTGCTTCTCGGAGAGAGACTTTCGACCGCAGGACTGACAGGCGCTGCGATTATAGTGATCTGTGTTGCCGCAGGCGCGGTTCTGGGGGAAAATGACGGATCAAAAGATGAAAACCCTGTCAAATAAAATGTTTGACAGAAAGAACAAAAGCTGTCAAATAAAATGTTTGACACCGATTCTTTCATGTGTTATCTTATACCAGTGCGTAAAAGGCATATATGCCTTTTTTTAACGTATCAGAAGATACGAATCTGATGCGAAGGACGGAGATGTCATGGCTGAGAGCAATATCGGGAATATCGAGTTTCAGAGTCTGCTGTATGATTTCTACGGCGCACTTCTGAGTGACAGCCAGAATGAGGTGATGGCCCTCTACCATGAGGATAACCTCAGCCTGTCCGAGATCGCTGCAGAACTGGGGATGAGCCGTCAGGCAGTACATTACACACTCAAGAAAGCCGAGCATGCTCTCGGCGAATACGAGGAAAAGCTGGGTCTGGTTGCAGGATATCACAGAGACCGGAAACTGGCTGAAAGAGCAAGGACGCTGATTCAAAGCAGCATTCCGGAATCTGATGAAGACGGATCTGTGAAAACAGAGCTGCTTTCCATAATAGCCAGGCTATCAGAGTGAAAGCCTGATGACACGGAGACAATATGGCATTTGAAGGACTTTCAGAAAAATTACAAAGCGCGTTCAAAGACCTCAAGGGACAGGGCATAGTCACAGAAAAAGATTTTGACAACGCTATGCGGGCTGTCAAAATGGCTCTTCTGGAGGCTGACGTCAACTTCAAAGTCGTCAAGGATTTTGTAGCCACGATCAAGGACAAAGCTCTTGGCGCCGGAGTGCTCAAGAGCCTGACACCGGATCAGATGGTCGTCAAGATCGTCAAAGACGAACTCGTTGAGATGATGGGCGGAGCCGGTTCCAAGCTGACCTATTCACCAAGCGGATTCACTGTGATCATGCTTGTAGGTCTTCAGGGTACCGGTAAAACCACGACCGCCGGAAAGCTGGCTTCCTATCTGAAGCAGACAGGCAAGCATCCTATGCTTGCGGCATGCGACATCTACAGACCTGCTGCGATAGATCAGCTGGAGATCGTCGGAAAGGCTGTCAACACTCCGGTCTATGTTGACAGAGACTCGCGCGATGTCGTGAAGATCGCGCAGGATGCAGTCAGAGAGGCTCAGAGAAAAGGCTGCAATGTACTGATCGTAGATACAGCGGGACGTCTTCAGATAGATGAACAGCTGATGGACGAGCTGAAGAGACTGAAGAAGGAAGTGAAACCTCACGAGATCCTCCTTGTAGTCGATGCGCTTACCGGTCAGGACGCTGTAAATATCGCTAATGGTTTTAATGATGCGCTTGGCGTAGACGGCATCATCATGACCAAGATGGACGGCGACTCACGAGGCGGCGCGGCACTGTCAGTCAAGGCTGTTACAGGCAAGCCGATCAAGTTCATGGGTACCGGTGAGAAGTATAACGCTCTCGAACCGTTTCATCCGGACAGGATCGCATCCAGAATCCTGGGAATGGGAGACATTATGTCTCTCATCGAGCAGGCAGAGAATGCATTTGATGAAGAAGAGACAAGGCAGCTCGAGGAGAAGATCAGAAGGAACAAATTCGATCTGGACGATTTTCTCAACCAGATGCGGCAGATCAATAAGCTTGGAGGACTCGGCAAGATCGTCGATATGATCCCGGGCATTTCCGCTGCGGACAAGAAGAGCATCGACCTTGAAAAAGGCAGGACCGAGCTTCGCAAGATGGAGGCGATCATCCTGTCAATGACACCTGAGGAGAGGCGCAGACCTAATATCCTCAACGCTTCAAGGCGTAAGAGGATCGCAGCAGGATCCGGCCAGACAGTACAGTCAGTCAATCAGCTCATCAAGAAATACGAAGAGATGAAAAAGATGACGAAGATCATGGCTAATCCTAATTCCAAGAAAGCACGCGGCATGCTGCGCAACCTCGGCTTATAAATCAGTTATCAATTCCCTGATCATGAGCAGACAATATATGCGTACTGAAACAGCGGATTAATAAGAATACAAAAGATATAATTAACAATTCAGGAGGAAAAAATATCATGGTTAAGATCAGACTTAAGAGAATGGGAGCTCACAAGAAGCCTTTCTACAGAGTAGTAGTTGCAGATTCAAGAACACCTCGCAATGGTAAGTTTATCGAGGAGATCGGCACATATGATCCTCTGAAGAACCCTGCTGAGATCAAAATCGACAACGAGGCAGCTCAGAAGTGGCTTGCTAACGGAGCTCAGCCTACAGATACAGTAAAGGCTCTCCTCAAGAAGTCAGGCGCAATCGAATAATAACTGAAGGATATCCGCCGATAATATACGGATAAGCGCTCAAGTGGAGCGGCAGTGTTATGGTGGATAGAAAAAAGCAAGGAAGGAAACAAAGCATGGGAAGCCTAGTAGAAGTTATTGCCAGAGCTCTTGTGTCCAAGCCTGACGAAGTTAAAGTTACTGAAGAAACAGACGGCAAGGAGATCCTTGTCAAGCTGCAGGTAGCTGACGAAGATATCGGAAAGATCATCGGAAAGTCAGGCCGCATTGCCAAGGCGATCAGGACAGTAGTCAAGGCCGCAGCAATAAAACAGAATCTCAGAGTGACGGTGGAGATCGTTGAAGAATAGAGAAACTGAAGAACTGATCAATATTGGAAAGATCGGCAGCAGTGTCGGGCTCAGAGGTGAAGTCAGAGTCACACTGTATGCGCAGGATTCCGGCAATCTGAAGGAGGGCAAAGTCCTCCTTCTTAAGCATGCAGGCAAAAAAACCGCATCAGATGAAGAAGCCGGGACCGAACTGAAATGTACCGGTGTGCGCCGGCAGAAAGACCGCCCGGTCATCAGACTTGAGGGCATTACAGACAGGAATGCAGCAGATGAGCTCAGGGGCATGGAAATATATATCCATGAGGAGCAGCTTGAGGAACTCCCGGAAGGCGAGCATTATGTAAGAAATCTGGTCGGATCCAGAGTCATAGATCTTGCAAGCGGTACTGAGATCGGACATCTTAATGATGTGATCCAGAATACCGCGCAGAGCATACTTGATGTAGAGACACCTGAAGGCAAGCAGGTCCTCATACCTGCTGTAGACGCGTTCCTTCGAAGGATCGATGAGGAAAGCGGCATCATAGAAGTTGAACTCATTCCGGGTTTTCTGGAGTAGAATGATATGAAAATCAATATTCTCACCATTTTTCCCGAGATGTTCGAGCCTTTGCGTCAGAGCATGCTTGGGAAAGCGGCCGAAAAAGGAATACTTGAGATCAATGTGACCGATATAAGGGACTATACGCTCGACAGGCATAACAGAGTTGATGACACGCCGTACGGTGGCGGCGCAGGTATGGTCATGCAGGTCCAGCCGGTGCTTGATGCTTTCAGAGGAAGCGGATATGGCGGCGAGGTGATCTATATGTCACCCAGAGGAGAGATGCTGTCCGGAGCGCTCGCTTCGGAACTTGCGTCCTGTCCGGAGATCACCATACTCTGCGGACACTATGAGGGTGTGGATCAGCGAGCCCTGGATGCTATGAATGCAAGGGAGATCTCGATCGGTGATTATGTGCTGACCGGAGGCGAGCTCCCAGCGATGGTACTCATCGACACGGTCGCGAGATTCCTTGACGGGGTCCTGTCAGGTGAGGAATCTGTTATGAACGAATCTGTTTATTCGGGACTGCTTGAATATCCTCAATACTCCAGACCGAGAGAGTTTGAGGGCATGCAAGTCCCGGAAGTACTGCTTTCAGGCAACCATCAGGATATCGCCAGATGGAGATGGGAACAGTCGCTTGAACTGACTGCCGACAGACGGCCGGATATGATGGAAGAGTATCTGAAACAGCCTCATCAGCTTACCAGAAAGGAAAAGGCTGTGCTTGACAGATACCGCAAAAAGTGACGCAGCCGGCCCGGAACGATGTAAAATGTGCTTTACATAATGATCCGGATAGAGGCAGGTAAAGTGTATTTTACATAGCACAAAATATAGTTATTTTGAGAGCCCGGAGTAAATATATATTGTACTCATGGGCTTTTGTATTGTATAATGTGTCGAAGAGGGCCCATGATGAAAAAGAAGTGGTTAGCAGCATTCACAGTCTATATCGCGATGATTGCTTTGTGCATTGTGATAGTATATGTTGTTCCTTCTCTCAGGGGTATGCTCGAGCAAACATATGTGACAGAATTCGGCAGGATCGACATCAAGGATGAGGTCTCCGGGTTTATTGTTCGTGATGAAACAGTCTATGTTGCCGGCAATGACTATAAGGTCAACCGTGTCGCCGATCCTGATGTCCTTCTCAAATCCGGGACGCAGATCGTGGAACTTACTGACAAAGAGGCGGAAGAGACAGAAGAAAAGACCGGTGCAGTAGACTCCGAGCGCATAGGCGAACAGAACAATATTTCGCATAAATACACAGATATCATCAATAACCTTGAAGGGAATGTGGCTTCCACGGAAAACGGAAGAACACATGACGCCGGATATATAAGCTACAGCGTAGACGGCAGTGAAGTTAAGTATGGTACAGACCGTCTTTCAGAGCTCAGACAAAGCGATTTTGATGAACTGAAAAGCATCAGACCGGTACAGACGCCGGAGCGGAGCTGCGGTAAGGGCGAGCCGCTGTTTAAGGTAATTCACAACAGCAAATGGTATCTCGTGTTTTACATAGACAACAAGGCAGGAGAGAAGTATTACGAAGGGCGTTCTGTCTCTATAGATGTCAACAACAGGACAGTTCCTGCAAGAGTCGCGAGAGTTGATGTCGGCAAGAAGACAACCAAGGTCGCGCTTTCATGCAAGGAATTCTATGAAGGCTTTGCAGATGTACGGACTCTGGATACTACTGTCACTGCAGCCAGTGCAGAGGGACTGGTGCTTAAAGACTCGAGCATAGTCAAGAAAGGGGAACAGGAAGGCGTTTTTGTCAAGAACAAGCTTGGCGAGCACATTTTCAAACCGGTGCTTATCAAAGCTGATGACGGAGAACGCTGTGTTGTCTATTCTGATATATATGTAGACGAGAATGGAAACTTCGTCGAAACTATCAAGACATATGATGAGATAGTTACGGCTCCTGATGAGAAAGAGGTTGCAGAGCTTCAGAAGCAGCTGAAACGTGAAGAGGCTGAAGCAGCAGCACAAAAGGCCGAAGAAGAAAAAGCAGCAGCAGAGAGAGCTGCAGCTGAAAAGGCAGCTGCCCAGAGAGCGCAGGAGAGAGCAGAGGCTCAGCTCGCCGGTCAGAATGCTACGCAGAACAAGCCTGCTGAGACTGCAGAAACTCCGCAGAAGGCTGCTCCTCCGGAACAGGAGTCCGAGGATGCGATCGGCATTCCTCAGGAAGACAATTCAGGTGAATATACTGAAGACGTCAGTTCGGAAGGAACTGACACAGACTGATGATATCAGGCAGGATGGTAGAAGAGTGAGTACAGGTATTACAGAGAGATTTGGCCGGATACTCGACCGCAAGAACTCAGCAGCAGTCCGCAGCGGCAGAGATCCTCAGGATGTCACGCTTATGGCTGTCACGAAGACACATACGCCGGATGAGATCAATGAGGCTATAGCTGCGGGAGCAACTGATATAGGCGAGAACAGGGTGCAGGAACTTCTGGAAAAATACGACAGAGTCAGCCCTGTGAGATGGCACCTGATCGGGCATCTTCAGACCAATAAAGTCAAAAACATAATCGACAAAGTCGTGATGATACACTCAGTGGATTCAGTCAGACTTGCAAGAGAAATAGACAAAAGAGCAGGTGCTGCGGGCAAATGCATGGATATCCTCATTGAGATCAACTCAGCGATGGAGGAGACCAAGTCAGGTATCGCAGCCGGGGATCTGAGAACAGTCACAGAGGAAATAACATCCGAATGCAGCAATGTGCGTATCAGAGGCATAATGTGCATTCCGCCAATCGCGGTCTGTCCGGAAGACGCGCGGCCATATTTCAAAGAGGCTCGTGAGCTGTTCGAAATGATGAAAACGTGGGATTTTCCTGCTGACAGGTTCTGCCCGGACACACTGTCAATGGGAATGTCAGGAGATTTTGAAGTAGCAATTGAAGAAGGTTCAACAATAGTCAGGGTAGGCAGCTCGATATTCGGGCCGCGTAATTACAGATAGGGAGGATGCAGCAAAAATGAGTTTCATGGACAAGATGAGAGATCTCGTGGGAATCGATTATGACGATGATATGGATATCACCCAGGAAGAGATCGACAACTACAAAAAGAATATGGGTGCCCAGGCGGCAGCTCCGCAGACAGAAGAGAAATCCAGCGCAGGTATCACACCGCTCGGATTTGGCGGAGTAGAGCCTCCGATGACAGCTATGCCTAAGGCTTCACCAGATATCAAGGATTCAATGAATCAGTCCGGACCATTCAAGATGGTAGTAATTGAGCCAAAGAGCCTTGACGAATGCCGTAAGCTTGTAGACAACCTCAGAGCACGCAAGCCGGTCATCATCAACCTCGAAAGAGTTGAGACAGATCTTGCCCGCAAGATGTTCGATTTCCTCGGCGGAGCAACCTATGCTCTGTCCGGAACAGTACAGAGAATCAACCAGAACATCTATATTTTTGCTCCTCAGAACGTTAACATCAAGGCTATGGTAGACAGAGCCACAGAGGCAGGAAAGCCTGCAAATTCCAATCCTTGGAAATAATAACTGTTAGTTAGATCAGAAAGGTAAGGTGCTGATATTATGATAATGCCTATTGACATTGATAAGAAAGAATTCAGTCGTGACAAGAGAGGATACTACAACTCAAGAGAGGTAGATGAATTCCTCGATATCATTGTTGCTGACTATGAAAAGATACTCAACGACAACAGATCCATGGCTCACAAGATCAAGGCTCTCGAAAAGCAGCTTGAGGAGTCCCAGAAGGACGATAACGCAATGCTCGAGACCCTTGAAACCGCTAAGAAGCTTATGGCTGACATCTCTGCAAGTGCTGAGAGAAGAGCAGAGCTGATGATGCGTGACGCAGAGCTCGAAGCTGAGAACATGCTCCTTGATGCAAAGGTCACAGTAAGACAGCTCAGCGATGAACACATCGTACTCAGCAACAAGATCAAGAGACTCAGATCCAACTTCCGCAAGATGCTTGAAGCAGAGATCGCACGTCTTGATGAGGATGAGTTCGGCGTTATCGATGATCTGGACAGAAGCGATATCTCCGCTATCGACAGAGAACTCGGAATCGGTTTTGAATCCGCACCTGCTGCTGATGCTCCGGCTGCAGAAAAGTCCGCAACTATCGTAGTAAGCGACAAGTCTGATCTGGAAGCGATGATCAACGCAGATACAGCTGAGGCTCCTGCATCCGGCTACGGACTCGGCCGTGCTACAATCTCTGATCTTTCAGAAGGCCTGAAGAAAATGGCCGAGGAACCTGCAAGCATCGGAGATACGATCATTCTTAAATAATAACTATCCTGATTAAGATCATAAGATGCACAGTGAAAGCGTATATGTTTTTACTGTGCTCTTTTTTCGCTGTCATGAATTGCATCTTAACTTGCCTGCTCTGCCTTGCAGGCAATTAATGATAATGGTAGAATTACTCGATATGGCTTATGATGGAATCATTACTTACGCAATAACAGAAGAGCTTACCCGGAAACTGACACTGGGAAAGATCGAAAAGATCTATCAGCCGGGTCCGGAGGAATTGCTCATCCATATACATACAAGAAACGGCAATGTCCGTCTCTTTATTTCGTGCAACAGTCAGTCGGCGAGGGTGTGTCTCACAACAGGGGCTTATGTCAATCCTGAGCAGCCGCCGACTTTTTGCATGCTCCTGAGAAAACATCTGCAGGGAGGACGCATCACGTCAGTCAGGCAGCGCGGATCAGAGCGCATCATAGAGATCGATATCGAGGCACAGAATGAACTCGGATTTTCTGTCAGCCGCAGGCTTATCGCCGAGATCATGGCGAAGCACAGCAATATCGTTCTTGTAGATCTGGAGACAGGCAAGATCATCGACTCGATCAAACGTATCTCGATAGATGTAAACAGATACAGACAGCTCCTTCCGGGAGTGATCTATCAGTATCCTCCGGCGCAGGATAAGATCCCCTTCAAAGAAGTAACTTCGGATATGCAGCTGCCTTGCGATGACAGAGCTCTTATGAAGGGAATCGGCGGGATCTCGCCGGCTATCAGCAGAGAGCTGACCGCATCCCTGACAGAGCAGCATGACCTTTCCGTAAGATCGGATATTCCGGCAAAGCGTCTTGCGGAAATCACCGAGGCTGCAGGAAGCGGAAACTGCATTCCCCGTGTTTATGTTGACGACGGTACTCCGAGAGAATTTCATATTACGGATCTTTCTGAATTTGAAGGACTTGAACGCATCGATTTCGCAAGCGTTTCCGAATGCGCGGAATTCTATTTTTCCAATCGCGAAGCTTCAAACCTCGTCAGACAGAAAGCCATGCCTCTGCTGAAATCAGTGCAGGCGGCGCTCAGCAAAGCCATGCTCAAAAAGAAGAAACTGTCAGAGGATCTTCTGGCTGCTGAGAATTCAGACAGATTCAGACTTTACGGGGAACTTCTGACAGCCAATATCCATGCTGTCAGACCCGGCCTTCGCAAGGTTACTGTGACTAATTACTATGATGGCAGTCTGATCGATATACCGCTTGATGAAAAGATAGGTCCAAGCGCAAATGCGCAGCGTTATTTCAAAAAATATTCCAAAGCAAGGACCGCGATCCATGAAAAACAGGCACAGCTTGAAGACAATGACAGAGATATAGAGTATCTTGAATCAGTTGTGCAGGCGATCGAGGCGGCTGACACAGTTCCGCTTCTTGAAGCGATAAGAAGCGAACTTGAGAGTACCGGCTATGTAAGACGCAGAGCAAAAGCTTCGCAGAGAAAGAAAAAACAGCAAAAGCCTGAGCCTTACAGATATACTCTGAGCGACGGAACAAAGGTGCTTGTCGGACGCAACAATACAGAAAATGATTACCGATGCATACCAAGGACATACCGGGCTCTCACGTGATCGTCAGGCTTGAAGACGGCAGATCTCTCGGCGACCTGCCGGCGGAGATTATATATGAAGCAGCTTCTGTCGCTGCCTATCACAGCAAGGCATCGGGCAGTACGAACGTGCCGGTCGATTATGTCCCTGTGAGATATGTCAAGAAACCTAACGGAGCAAAACCCGGGATGGTGATATTTACACACAACCAGACTGTCTATGTAGACCCGAAGCTGCCGGACGGGCACAGATGACAGATGTACATTCAGAGGTATTATAAATGATGCTATATCTTTTGATCGCAGCAGTATGGATCGCTGCCGATCAGATAACAAAATATCTTGTCCGGCTCAATCTGCAGCCGGGAGAGAGCATCCCTGTGCTGGGGGAATGGCTGCGCATCCTCTATGTCCGTAATACCGGTACGGCATTCAGTATGTTTGAGGGCAATAAGTGGATCACAGTCGCGCTGACTTCAGTGCTGATCGCGGTATGCATCGTTTTTGTTATAAAGGAAGCAGCCTCAGGATCCAGGTTCATTGCAGTGTGCATGAGCTTTGTCATTGCAGGAGGACTCTCCAATCTCGCGGACCGTCTGATCCTCGGATACGTGACAGACATGATATCCTGCGGAAGTTTCGCCGTGTTCAATGTTGCCGATATAGGCGTAACATGCGGATGCTTCTTTACCGTGATCTGGCTTCTTATGGAAATGAAACGCGAGAGCACCCAAGAACAGAAGGAGTCTCAGAAACAATGAGCGGGAACATCTCAGCAAATGAGAATATACTTGTGCTGACTGCTGAGGCAGAGGACGCGGGAAGCAGACTGGATTCCTTTATCGGATACAATACAGACGAGCTTTCCAGAAGCTATGCTGTGAAGCTGATCGAAAGGGGATGCGTGAGCATCAACGGATCTGCGGTCACCTCCAAGAAAAAAGCCGTGGAGGCAGGCGACGAGATCAGAATAGATATGCCGGAGCCTGAGACGCTTGATGTGAAGGCAGAGGATATCCCCCTCGATGTAGTATACGAAGATGCGGACCTTCTTGTCGTCAATAAGCCGCGGGGCATGGTCGTCCATCCGGGTCCGGGAAACTGGAGCGGGACGCTGGTCAACGCCGTTATGTACCACTGCGGAGCTTCGCTTTCTACCATAAACGGAGTGATACGTCCCGGCATAGTCCACAGGATCGATAAGGATACAAGCGGACTTCTGATGATAGCCAAGAACGATCATGCGCATGAATCGCTCGCAGAGCAGCTCAGAGTACATTCTGTAACGAGGATATATACGGCCCTGTGCCATGATAATATAAGCAGCGATGAGATCACGGTCGATGTCCCGATCGGACGTGATGAACGCAACCGCATGAGACGTGCGGTCTACGGAAGCGGCAGCCGGGAGGCAGTCACGCACATCAGGGTAAAAGAGCGTTTTGGCAGATACACTCTGGTGCAGGCAAAACTTGAGACAGGACGCACGCATCAGATCAGGGTGCATATGGCATACATCCATCATCCTCTCGCGGGAGACGAGCTTTACGGACCGCGCCGGAAGACGGGAAGCGTAGCCGGGGTCAAGGTCAGCGGACAGCTTCTGCACGCGGGAGTGCTCGGTTTTATACATCCTGCTTCGGGTGAATACATGGAATTTCATTCAGACCTGCCGGAAGTGTTTGAAAAGGTGCTCAGCAGTCTGAGGAAAGGATAGTAATGAAGATAAGTTCAAAACCAGGACCGCTCACAGCGCCGCTGCCGGTGGTGATGGTCACCTGCGGGGATATGGAAAACAGCAATATCATCACAGTCGCGTGGACAGGGATCATCAATTCGCACCCGCCTATGACATATATCTCTGTAAGACCGGAGCGCAGATCCCATGCGATGATAGAACAGAGCGGAGAGTTCGTTATCAATCTTACAACAGCTGATCTTGCGCGCGCGATGGATTTCTGCGGTGTAAGATCCGGACGTGATACAGATAAATTCAGCCGGCTTTCTCTTACACGCGAGCCGGCCGATACAGTCAGCGCGCCAATGATCGCAGAATCGCCGGTCAATATCGAATGCAAAGTGACTGAAGTAAAGCGCTTTCCATCCCATGACATGTTCATTGCGGAGATCACCGCAGTCCATGTGGATGACAGATACGTTGATGATGACGGCGCTTATGATTACGCGGCTATGGATCTGGTATCTTTCAGCCATGGCAAATACTACAGACTGAAGAAAGAAGAACTGGGCTTTTTCGGCTATTCAATCATGAAACCCAAAACTGCCAGAAAGAGAAAAGCGCGCAGGAAAAAGTGATCCCGTTCAGACCGCGGGGATACATGGAAATATGACTCGAAAGATCAGAGGATCGTTTGAATATATAACAGGAGGCTTTCGGAAATGATAAGAAGTATGACAGGCTTCGGAAGAGGCGAGTATGTCGATGATGTAAGAAAGGTGACAGTTGAGATCAAGACTGTTAATCACCGGTATCTGGATATCTATGTCAAGATGTCGAGGAAGTATTCTTTTGCAGAGGATAAAATCAAGGCGCGTATCAAGGAAGGACTTGGAAGAGGAAAGGCAGAAGTATCTGTGATGGTCGATAATTTCGGCATAAGCGATGCTGACGTCAGACTTGATAAAGATCTTGCCGGAAAGTATACAAAAGCCCTGTCAGAACTGGGAAGCGAATTCTGTTCAGAAGAAGCATCCGGAATCACACTCAGCCTTCTGGCCAGGATGCCGGATGTGATCAAAACAACCCCGGCTGAAGAAGATGAAGAGGAGATATTAAAATGCCTTCTCGATGCGACAGACAAGGCTGTCAGAGACATCACCGAGATGAGAGAAACCGAGGGTAAAAAGCTCGCGGATGATTTAAACGCGCGCGCTGACATCGTTGCTGATATACGCAGCAGAATCGAGACAAGGGCGCCTGAGATCGAAAAAGAATACGCAGCGAAATTCAAAGCGAGAGTAGAAGAACTTCTGGACGGAGTCTATGAAGTCCCTGAAGAGAGAATCGCTCTGGAAGCCGCTGTCTTTGCTGATAAAGCCAATATCACTGAGGAACTTGTGCGTCTTGAGAGCCACATAGGTCAGCTGCGCACATTCCTTTCAGGCACAGGAAATGAGCCGATAGGCAAGAAAATGGACTTCCTCATTCAGGAGATGAACAGGGAAGCCAATACCATTGGATCTAAGTCCAATGACAAGGAAATCACTTCTATGATGCTTGATCTGAAAGCAGAGATCGAAAAAATAAGAGAACAGGTGCAGAACATAGAATAGCACTTGACTTCTGTGGTAAAATAAAATGTCGCGATAGGAGGTGTTTATGAGCCACAGCAAAGGCAGGCTTTTTGTGATCTCCGGCCCATCCGGAACGGGCAAGGGAACGATCTGCAGGGAGATCCTTAAAGATATCCGCAACGAATTTTCGGTATCCATGACCACGCGTGAGCCCAGAGAAGGCGAGGAACACGGCAGGGAATATTTTTTCGTTTCTCATGAAGAGTTCATTGAGAATATTAACAGAAACAATTTCCTTGAATACGCCACCGTCTTCGATAATTACTATGGGACACCTAAGGACATAGTTCTGAAAAAACTCGAGAAGGGCAGAAATGTCATCCTCGATATCGATGTCCAGGGTGGACTTCAGGTCAAGGAAGCTATGCCGGAAGCTGTTCTGATTTTCCTGCTTCCGCCGAGTCTGGCTGCACTGAGGAGCAGACTGGAAAACCGTGGAACAGAGACACCTGAAAAAATCGAAAAAAGACTTAACAAAGCACTCGATGAGATAAAATTCATCGGTGAATATGACTATATGGTGGTCAACGACGTACGCGAGGATGCAGTTTCCGATGTCAGAAGCATCATGACTGCAGAGGCCTTAAGAGTACCGGAGAAGGTGCTGCCAATCATCAGAAGGTATGAACAGGAACAGAAGGGAGAATGATTTCAAATGTTACTTTATCCATCAGTCAACAAGCTTCAGGAAAAAACAGACAGCAGATATTCACTCTGCATACTTACTGCCAAGAGAGCCAGAGATATCATCGACGGAAAGCCGATCCTGACAGAGGAAGAGAGTGAAAGACCTGTGAGCCAGGCAGCAAAAGAAGTTGCCGACGATCTGATCACATACAGCAGGAAGGAAGACCTCGAATAGGATCCGATGAAAAAGCTCTGCGCAGGCGCAGAGCTTTTACTGAATTACAAAGGTGACCGTGAAATGAAATGGCTGCTCAAAAAAGAGAATCTGTTCGTAAGAATCGCGATCGGCTTTGCTGCCGGTATAGCGATCGGTTTTCTTGCACCCGGATTGTCGCATGATGCTGCATTCATAGGAAGTCTGTACCTCAATCTTATCAAGATCATGGTCATCCCGGTGCTGATCTGCGCTGTATCCAGCGGGATCATCAATTCCGGGGATATCGGCTCTCTCAAAAGAATAGGGGCTAAGACTGTCGTGCTTTATATTCTGATGTTTCTCGCATCCTTTGCGGTATCGTTTGCTGTCGCCGGGATAATACGCCCGGGAGCAGGCGTATCTTTCGAAAACCAGCCGGTATTCGAAGGAGAGGCAGGAGCTCTGAGCGCGGGTGAAGTGCTTCTGAGCATCTTCCCGGATAATATTTTTGCAGCTCTTTCAGCCAATGCGATACTTCCTACGATCATCTTCTCGATGCTCTTCTCGATATCTGTAGTGGCAGTGGGTGAAAAAGCTCAGCCTGTAAAAGACCTTATCAACAGCCTTACGGAAGTAATGTTCTATCTGCTGTCTCTGGTAATGGAGACTTCACCGATAGGCGTCATGTCACTTATAGCATTTTCGGTAGCTGAGTATGGGTCAGGAGTCTTCATGGCCATTGGAAAGTATATCTTCTGCTGCTGGGCAGCATGCATCGCTGTATTTATCATCGTTTTCCTGATACCTGTACGGCTGTATACAGGTGTTCCGGTAAAAAGATTCCTGTCCGCATGCGGAAAAGTTGCCCTGATGACTCTTTCGACTACCAGTTCAGCCGCAACACTTCCGACATCAATGAGTGTGAGCATCAATGAACTTGGAGCACCGGAATCGATCAGCACGTTTACACTTCCTCTCGGATGTACGATCAACATGTGCGGAGGAGCCTGCTCATTCTGCTGTCTTTCGCTCTTTGTTGCTGAGTTTTATTCGCTCGATCTGCCGTTTGCACGTCTGGCGGCAATGGCTGCAGCAGCGACACTTCTCAATATGGCGGCACCGGGAATCCCGGGAGGCGGGATCGTTCTGATGACATCCTATCTCACTATCTTCGGGCTGCCGATAGATCTGATCGGTCCGATCGCTGCATTTTACCGCCTGCTTGATATGGCATTTACAACGATCAATGTAGAAGGGGATATCGCAGCCAACCTGATCATTTCAAAATCCGAAGGCGTATGGGACCCATCTATGGCTGACCACCAGGAAGCCTCTCTGACTCAGATATGAACACCACTGACTGACAGATGGCACATAAAATCCTGCAGGATCACGTTAAAAAGTGATCCTGTTGTTTTTTTAACGAAATTTGAATTGGTTCATTTACTGATATATCATTTTTATAACTATAATTACAGAAGGATCAGAGAATGCCAAGATACGGATCGATTGGCGCTAGTCATGGCTACAGCCAGCTGCGGCGGATACATAATGAGATAGCAGATTATGAATATGATGAGCTCGATGTGACATCGGAAAGAGACCTGGCTGCTCTGATGGCAGATACCAGATATTCCGGCTTCAATATCTCAAACCCTTACAGATACGAGGTGATGAAGCATCTGGATGAGATCTCCGAAGATGCCCGCAAAGCAGGGGCGGTCGATGTTGTCAGAAGACTTCCCGACGGAAGACTCATGGGGTACAACACAGATATGGCAGCTTTCAGATATCTGGTCGAAGGATCAGTCGAAGGAAAGAAATGCGTCATCCTCGGTACGGGCGGCGCGGCAACTGCTGCAGCAAGAGCTCTCAGAGATATGGGTGTTTCAGATATCGTGCTGGTTTCGAGATTCCCCGAGATGACATCCCAGCGACTCGTTCCGTCAGCAGACGGAGAGCCCGTAAAACTCGGAGATATGTATAAGATCACCGGATATGATCGCCTTTACACGCACTACGACTCAGAAGTTCTGATTAACAGCACTCCGGTAGGCAGATCCCCTGACATCGAACACTCTCCTCTGACGGATCACAGAGTCACTGTGAGGATGTTCAGCAGGCTCGAGCTGGCAGTCGATTTGATCTATGATCCTTACAGGACGAAATTTCTGCAGGATGCCCGCAGACTTACGGGGTGCCATACCCGGTCAGGTCTTGAGATGGTGATCTACCGGGCGATCGCAGCAAGAAACATCTGGCTCGGAAAGCCGGATGATATGAACGAAGACAGAAGATTCATAATACCTATCAAACGGCGGATACTTGAAGACCAGCTCAATATCATCGCAGTCGGGATGCCCGGAAGCGGCAAGACAACGATCATGCGCAGATATGCATATGAACTGGGGCTCAAGTTTATAGATACAGACGAAGAAACTGAAAAGCTGATGGGAGAGTCCATCCATGATGTTCTCGCAGACGCCAGTCTTGGGGAAGACTACTTCAGAGCGATCGAACATCAGGCTGTCAAAGCAGCCTGCATGAACAGAGGAGCTGTGATTGCCACCGGAGGAAGCACAGCGCTCAATCCTCTCAACAGGGACCTGATGAGGGCGAACGGGATCGTTGTATATGTAAAGCGTCCGCTGGAACTTCTTGACAGAAGGGGAAGAGACATAAGTATCTATACCGGACTGACAGAACTCTTCAATATCAGAGACAGAGTGTACAGAAGATCTGCGGATCTGTCGATACTTAATTCGAGGATATTTGGAGAACGGAGAGCGAAAACAGGCATTGGGAACACATACAATTATGAGCTGAAAGGATTCGTGTACTATATCGCGAGAAAGATCGAGAGGTATCTGAATGAAATTGCTGATAATAAATGGACCTAATATGAATCTTCTTGGAGTAAGAGAGCCGGAACTGTTCGGAACGAGAACCTATGAAGAACTTGTGGATTTCATAAGATCTGAAAGAGGAGAAGGAAACGAGCTGAGATTTGTCCAGACCAATCATGAAGGGGATATCATAGATGAGATCCAGCAGGCTTTCTTTGAAAACTATGACGGAATCATTATAAATCCCGGCGGGTTTGCCCATACAAGCATAGCTATCATGGATGCCATGAAGGCAGTAAGGACACCGTGTGTTGAGGTACATGTGCTCGAACCTCTCCTCAGAGAGGAATACCGTCATCATTCATACGCAGGAGAAGCTGCCATTGCGACCGTTGCAGGCAAAGGCTTCGACGGATATGTTGAAGCCGTGGATATCCTGAGCGATTTTGTCAACAAGTAGGATACGAAGACAGTGACATTAAAAAAGAGACGTCAGCGATTCTGACGTCTCTTTTTGATGTCTGATGGATCTATACAAGAACCTCTCCCTCCATGCCGGCAGGGACTTCAAGTCCCATGAGCGTCAGGATAGTAGGCGCGATATCAGCAAGTTTTCCGGTTTCCTTTGCGAACGGAACAGGCTCATTGCAGATGTGACAGAGAGGTACCTTGGCGGTGCTGTGCTTGGTAACAGGGTTTCCGTCTGCATCGAGCATTGTATCTGCATTGCCGTGATCGGCTGTGAGAAGGATCTGGCCATCGCAGGCAAGGATTGTCTCTGCGATCTGTCCGACAAGGCCGTCAAGAGTCTCGATCGCGGATACTGCAGCATCGAATACTCCGGTATGGCCGACCATATCTGGGTTGGCAAAATTAAGTATGATGAGATCGTAGGTGCCTTCTTTGATCTTATCGATGACTGTCGATGCTACTTCAGGAGCACTCATCTCAGGCTGCATGTCATAGGTCGGAACCTTAGGTGAAGGAATCAAGATCCTGTCTTCGTTGACATTAGGCTCTTCAACACCGCCGTTGAAGAAGAATGTGACATGCGCGTATTTTTCTGTTTCTGCGATACGAAGCTGGCGCAGTCCCAGGTCAGCGATTGTCTTGCCGAGTGTCGGATCAACATCCTGAGGCGGGAACGCCACGGTGACATTAGGCATAGTTGCGTCATACTCAGCCATGCAGACATAGTTTAGATCGCTGAGCCTGACTTTGCGTTCGAATCCGTCGAAATCAGGATCGACAAGAGCTCTTGTGATCTCACGGGCTCTGTCAGGTCTGAAATTGATGAATACGACAGAATCTCCGGATTTGACAGGATCTGCGTGAACTACAGTAGGCTGAACGAATTCATCGGTCTCATCCTTTGCGTAAGAAGCATCGATCGCTTCCTGGGAGCAGGATGCGGTAAGTCCTTCGCTCAGTGTCAGAGCGTCATATGCTCTGACGAGTCTTTCCCATCGCTTGTCTCTGTCCATTGCATAGAATCTGCCCGAAATGACGCCGATCTCGCCGATGCCTTCAGCAGCCATGTATTCTTCGAGTGCGCCGAGCCATGTCATGGCGCTCTTAGGAGGAACGTCTCTTCCGTCAAGGAAACAGTGGACTACGACTTTTTTTACGTTGTTTCTTTTGGCCATATCGATAACGGCTTTAAGATGTTCAAAGTGACTGTGTACACCGCCGTCTGAGACGAGCCCCATGATGTGCAGTGTGTGTCCGTCTGCGGCGTTCTTCATAGCTGAAAGAAGCGCAGGATTTTCGAAGAATTCGCCCGACTGGATAGAACGGGTGATCTTCAGAAGATTCTGATATACTACGCTGCCGGCACCGATGTTGAGGTGGCCTACTTCGGAGTTTCCCATCTGCCCTGCAGGCAGACCGACAGGCTCGCCGCTCGCCTCGATCGTAATGAACGGATATTTTGAGAAAAAGTCATCAAGCACCGGTGTGTTTGCCGCTGCGATGGCATTGCCGTATGTTTCTTTTCTGATCCCGAAACCATCAAGGATCATAAGCATGGTTGGTCTGTGTTTCATATTATTTCTCCTGTATGATGATAGAGAAGTCCCTCTTATTAATCGTTACAGTTTATTGTAACAGAATGAGCTCATGAATCCAACGATAAACAGAATGTCCGGCGGTTCTTTTGCTGAACGTATGGTATAATATCCACATGGCTGTGAATTTCAACAAAGAACAATTGAAAGCAATCGAAACTCTCGACAGGTCTGTGCTTGTTTCTGCTGCTGCAGGATCTGGCAAGACCGCTGTTCTGGTGGAAAGGATCCTGAAGATCATTCTCGAGGGCAGAGCTGATGTGGATGAGATGCTCATCGTGACATTCACACGGGCAGCCGCTGCAGAGATGAAGCAGAGGCTGGCCTCTGCGATTCGAAAGAGGATGAAAGAAGCTCCGGCAGATGCGCCAAGACTTTCAGAGCAGCTCTCAAAGCTCTACAGCGCCTATATCACCACCATAGACAGCTTCGCAATGCGGGTGATCCGGGAGTTTTTCTATGAGATAGATATCGAGGCGGATTTCGGAGCATGCGATGAAGTGCAGGGCGAGCTGATGAGAAGGGAAGCCCTGCAGGAGATGCTCGATGCCGGCTTTGAAGACGATATGTTCCTGAGCAGATCCCCGGCAGACCGCAGGGAAGATGATGAAGAGGCGGACAGCGTAGGATTCCGGGAATTTATGCGCCTCTACAGTGAGGAGAGACAGGAAGAGACATTCAGGACCAATCTTCTTAAGTCATATGATGCTCTTCGCGCGATCCCGGATTACATAAGCTGGGCATACAGCAGAGCGAAGATGCTTCTGGTGACTCCGGAATCTTTCGAGGGATCGCTCCTTGAATCTGTAATGCTTGAAGATGCAAAGGCGTCTTTTGCCCGCGCGGAGAAGGCGGCTGACAGCCTTCGCTCCCTGATGTACGATGCCGGGCTGGCAGATATGTATGAGGAGATTTTTGCACCTGAGGCGCAGGAGATAAGGGATGTCAGAGATGCTCTCAGGGAGGGAAGACTTGATGCTGCCCTGCTTGAAAAAGCTGCAAATATCGGTTTCAAAAGGATTTCTGCCAGAAAGCCATGGAAAGAAGCATATGATCCGATCAAAGATGAGATAAAAGCGGTCCGCCAGGCCTGCAAGGATGAGATCAGCGGATTCAGCACCAAGTATCTTGTCCCGGATTTTGAAACGCGTCTTTCGGAGATGAATCAGACATACCGCTATGTCGTGTACTATATAAGGCTGCTTGAGGAATTTGACAGCAGATATGCAGCCAAAAAGAAAGAACGCCGTGTTCTGGATTTTTCCGATATGGAGCACTATGCAGTGCGCATTCTCAGAAGACCTGAGGCAGCCGATGCTCTGAGGCGGAGATTCCGTTACATATTCGTCGATGAATATCAGGATACCAACAGGATCCAGGAGACGCTCATAAGCAGCATAGCACGGCGTGACAATGTCTTCCGCGTAGGAGACATCAAGCAGAGCATATACAGATTCAGGCAGGCTGAGCCATCGATCTTTGAAGATCTGTACAGGAGATTTTCAGAGCCTGACAATCCTGAGGGTACAGCTATAGATCTGAGCGTGAATTACAGAAGCAATGATGCTACGATCAGATACATCAACAGGGTGTTTGAAGAGATCATGGCAGGATATGATGAGCGTGCCCGGCTCAACACAGGAACGCCGTGTCCGCCGGAGTATGATTTCATACCTGAAGTCCATCTGCTGACAGAAGAAGACGGTGATTGGAGCGATACTGAATCCCCGGCGAGTGAGCAGGAGGCTTTCAGCGACGCAGATGATATAGATGAAGAGATCGCTTCGCTCTCTAAGGAAGAAGCCGAAGCTGACTATATCGCA
The DNA here is from genome assembly GCA_900317675.1 of uncultured Eubacteriales bacterium. GTDB lineage: Bacteria > Bacillota > Clostridia > Peptostreptococcales > Anaerovoracaceae > Crickella. The sequence continues at coordinate 2,309 of ONHU01000039.1, read as the reverse complement.
CGTCTGGCAGAAGGGCTGATAGGCACCGAGTTCTATGATTCCAAGAAAAAGATCATAAGAAAGGCGCAGGCAAGAGACATCGTCATACTCCTGAGAGCTGCAAAAGTCAGGGGCGACATTATGGCCAGAGCCTTAAGAGCCCATGGAGTCGATCCGCATGTCGAAGAGACCGATGACTATTTTGACACTGTAGAGATCGGCATAGCTCTGTCGCTTCTCACCAGCATCGACAATATGAAAAGGGACATACCGCTGATTGCTTCACTCCATTCGGATGCCTTCGGATGGAGTCCTGCAGAACTTGCGGAGGTGAGGATCGCTCATACGGAACATATGAGGGTCGCAGACAGCGGATCGGATGGTTACCGCAGACCTGCATACTGGGAAGCGCTCAAGTGGTACAGAGAAGAAGGCCCGGAAGGCCCGCTCAGAGAAAAGGCTGAGCTTGCCGCCGGCAAGATCCTGGAGTGGCGCAGACTGTCGCGGATGATGCCTCTTGATGATTTTGTGTGGAAGGTCCTGATCGATTCGGGATGCTACCGTATGGCAGGAGCTATGAACGGAGGAAAAAGGAGACAGGCCAACCTCAGAGTCCTTGCAGACCGTGCGGGTAAATTCAGCCGGGACAATGTGGCGTCGCTCAGCTCTTTTATAGCTTTTGTCGAAGTGATGAAGAAAAAGAAAATAAGCAACGGCCAGACCCCTGCTGCAGGACCCGGAGAGGATGTCGTAAGGATCATGACGATCCACAAGAGCAAGGGCCTTGAGTATCCTTTTGTGATTGTCGGGGGACTCGGCCACCGCTTCAGATTTGACACGATCGAAAAAGCCTTCAGCTTTGATACTCAGATCGGAGTGTCTCTGCCGTATGTTGATCCATCGAGACGCTACTGGCGCTCGACGGTTGTCCAGAGGGCGATCAACTCCAAGGCCCGCAGGGATGAATACAGCGAGGAACTCAGGATCCTCTATGTAGCAATGACAAGAGCCAGAAACAAGCTGATACTGGTGGGAACCTGCAGGAGCGAGGCTTCGCTCGACAAATATTCAGCCATACCATCTGATTATCTCAAGGCAATCAGATGCGTCATGCGAACCGCAGCCAATACCTACCATATCGCTCCTCTCGCGAAGTCCGCGGAGGCAGAGAGAAACACAGCGGGAAAGATACCTGATCCTTCCGGGATCGAGCTGACGGAACAGGAGAAGCGTATATATGAAGAAATAGACAGACGCTTTTCATACAGATATCCTCATTCAGATCTGCTCACCGCAAAAGCCAAGTACTCTGTCAGCGCTCTGAGGCGCGAGGCCTTGCCGGAGGAGCCGGCTAAGGCTGATACTGACATTGACGCTGCAGAAGGTGAAGCCGGTACCGTTAAAGCGCCGGACGATGAAGTCGTCAGTCTGTGGGCAGCCGGCGAAAAGCGCAAAAAAGCCAGCGCGTCGGACATAGGTATCGCGTATCACCGGATCATGGAATTCATAGATTTCAGCCGGGCAGTCCATAGTGACGGAAGCGTGGACGGGAAATATATCCGTTCGCAGGCTGAATTGCTGAAAGAACGCGGCGCGATCGATCCGGATGTATATGCAGCTCTGGATACAGAGAGAATTGAAAGGTTCTTCACGACTGATGCAGGCAGAAGAGCCGCGGATGCTGCCGGGAGAGGAGTTCTTCTCAAGGAAAAAGCGTTCACTCTGAGTACGGAAAAGGACGGAAGGAAGATACTGGTTCAGGGTGTGATTGACTGCTGCTTCGAAGAAAAGGGCAGGATGGTCCTGATAGACTATAAATCCAGCTTCATCAGACCTCACCGCGATCCTGCTGCCGAACACGAGCGCATCAGAAATGAATACAGAGTACAGATCGATCTGTATCGTGAAGCCGTATATAAGGGCACAGGTCTGGAAGTCAGTGAAGCATATCTGTATCTGTTTATGACAGATGAAGCGTTGAGCATGATGTAACAGGATCACATAAAAGAAAAGAGACCGTTTTCACGGTCTCTTTATCTTTTGTGTTGTTCTGGCGTATTACGCCATAGGTCTGATGATCTCAGAAGAGATTATACAAGACCCTGAGCCATCATAGCACTTGCAACTCTCTCGAATCCAGCGATGTTAGCGCCAGGTACCAGAGCGTTCTTGTTGCCATAGTATGTCTCGCCAGCCTTAGCGCAAGCGTTGTAGATGTTCTTCATGATAGTGTGGAGCTGATCATAAACAGCCTGGTGCTGGAATGCAGTGTGACCTGCGTTCTGGCCCATCTCGATGCAGGAGCAAGCAACGCCGCCTGCGTTAGCTGC